>NZ_JUNW01000030.1:0-38793 GCF_001075675.1 Streptococcus oralis | reverse complement strand
CCAGGTAGCGACAGTAGGCGACCAAGCAGCTCCAACAGTAGAGAAACCTGAGTTCAAGGGCGGTGTCAATGCTGTTATGGCACTGGTACATGAGCTTCCAGAATACACAGGTCCCTTATCAACAGTAGGCGACCAGGCAGCACCGACAGTAGAGAAACCAGAGTTCAAGCTAAGTTCGTTAGAAAAAACTCAGACTTCAGGAGCACCAGTTCAAATTGCCAAAGAAGACAAGAGATTGCCAGAAACTGGTGAGAAACAGTCAGAAACAGCTATTTTCTTGGCAAGTGTTGGACTAGCTCTATCTGCTATCTTTGTCGCAAAAAGTAAAAAAGAAATTAATTGACTTTGAAAAAAGAGATATTTCGTAGAGGGGCTTTGTCCCCTCTTTTTCTATATGAAGGAAGAGATTTATGTTTAAGATGCAAGGTCAATAAACTTTATAGTATAATGAATAGAGAGGAAAAAACGATGAAAGTGATTGATCAAGCCTTACTAGAAAAAGTCATTATTGAACGTTCTCGTACCAGTCATAAAGGAGACTATGGCCGTCTGCTCTTGCTTGGTGGGACCTATCCTTATGGGGGAGCTATCATCATGTCAGCTATTGCAGCTGTTAAAAGTGGGGCAGGTTTGGTGACTGTTGGCACAGATAAGGAGAATATTCTGGCTCTGCACAGTCATTTACCTGAGGCCATGGCATTTTCTCTTCAAGACCAGCAATTGTTAAAAGAGCAGTTGGAAAAGGCAGAAGTTGTCTTGTTAGGTCCGGGTTTGCGAGAGGATGCATTTGGAGAAGAACTCGTAAAACGGGTCTTTGACAGCCTTAGAAAAGACCAGATTTTGATTGCAGATGGCGGTGCTTTGGGCATCCTAGCAAAAGCTCATTTGACATTCCCATCTAGTCAGCTCATCCTAACCCCCCACCAAAAGGAATGGGAAAGACTGTCTGGTATAGTTCTTGACCATCAAAATAAAGAGACGACTGCTAGTGCTCTTTCAGCGTTTCCTCAAGGAACGATTCTTGTCGAGAAAGGTCCAGCGACTCGTATCTGGCAAGCTGGTCAGTCTGAATATTATCAGTTACAGGTTGGAGGTCCCTATCAAGCAACAGGTGGGATGGGAGATACTCTGGCTGGGATGATTGCAGGTTTTGCAGGTCAGTTTCACCAAGTCAGCCTCTATGAAAGAGTGGTGGTGGCGACTTACCTTCATTCAGCTATCGCGCAAGAACTTGCTCAAGAAAACTACCTTGTCTTGCCAACTGAAATTAGCAAGCTACTTCCGAAAACAATGAAAAAAATATCTCAAAAAGGCAGCTAATATCTTGGTTGTCTTTTTATGTTGATGTAGCTTTGTTGATAAAGTTTTCAAATACCTCAGAACCAGCGACCAACTGCTGAACTTGCGTGAAATTCTCTCTTTTAAGGTCTTGATTTTTACTCAAACTCGCAAGGAAAGCGAGATTGTTATCAAAGTTGAGGGGTGTCAAATCATGCTTTTTTTGATATAATTTTTAATGATGAATGCAAGAAATGATCGGTATGTGGTCGTTGATTTAGAGGCGACCAGCACCGGAAGCAAGGCAAAAATTATTCAAGTAGGCATTGTGGTGATTGAGAATGGTGAAATCATCGATCAGTATGCGACTGATGTCAATCCCCATGAACCCTTGGATTCTCATATCAAAGAATTAACGGGTCTGACCGATCAGCGTTTGGCTGCGGCACCAGAGTTTTCTCAGGTGGCCGGAAAAATTTTTGAATTGGTTAAGGACGGTATTTTTGTTGCGCACAATGTACAGTTTGATGCCAACCTTCTTGCGGAATTTCTCTTTTTTGAAGGATATGAATTGCGCACACCGCGAGTGGATACAGTTGAGCTTGCCCAAGTTTTGTATCCGCAGTTTGAAAAGTATAACTTAGGTATCCTTTGTCAAGAGCTGGGCATTGAGCTGGAACATGCCCATACTGCCCTGTCAGATGCTCAGGCAACAGCTGAACTCTTGCTCTACATGCGTCAAAAACTTTTTGAGCTACCTAAAGGGCTTTTAGAAAGCTTGTTAGACCTTGCAGCCAACCTTCTCTATGAAAGTTATCTGGTGATTGAAGAGGTCTATCAGCAACAATCTCTCTTGTCTTCGCCAGACTTGATGGAACTTCATGGGCTTTTCCTGAGAAAGGAAAGCAAAGGCTTAGTCCCACGAAAGTTATCCAAAGATTTTGCTAAAAATATTTCTTTATTGGGGCTGGAGGACCGTCCGCAACAGCTGGATTTTGCGGAGAAGATTGAGCAATTATTGGAAGAACACCAGACATCCTTTATCCAAGCTCAAACGGGACTGGGCAAGACTTATGGTTATCTCCTCCCTGCTTTGAACTTGGAGAGTCAAACAGGTATCCTAGTGAGTGTTCCGACCAAAATTCTTCAAAATCAAATCATGCAAGAAGAAGGTCAGCGCTTAAAAGAGGTCTTCCATCTGGAGATTCATAGTCTCAAGGGGCCTCAAAATTACTTGAAATTGGATGCCTTTCACCGAGTCCTCCATCGACCGGAGTCCAATCGCCTTTTCACACGTTTTAAAATGCAACTGCTCATCTGGTTAACAGAGACAGAGACTGGTGACTTGGACGAAATCGGGCAGCTTTATCGCTACCAGCACTTTCTGCCGGAACTAGTCCACGATGGTAAGCTTTCAAAGAAAAGTTTATTTGCTACAGAGGATTTTTGGAAACGAGGGCAGGAAAAGGCCAAGACCAGTCGCGTTCTCTTGACTAATCATGCCTATCTGGTCACTCGTTTGGAAGACAATCCAGAGTTTGTTGACAACCGTTTGGTAATTTTGGATGAAGCTCAAAAAATGCTGCTAGCCCTTGAAAATCTAGCCCAGCAGGCTTATCGCCTTGAGGAACTTGTAACCCAGCTTGATAAGTCCATAGAGTCAGAGGAAGATTTGGTTCAGAAACGCTTGCTTGAGAGTATCGGATTTGAATGTCGTTACTTGATGGAGCACTATCAGTCAGGTCTGAAGAATGGAAAGTGGTTGGATTCTCTCGAACACTTGCGCCAGCATTTTTCGGAGTTAGCTCTCCCAGAGTATCGAGAACTTGCAAACTTTTTCACCTCGGACCATGAATTTTGGCTTGCTCCAGCAGAGAAATCGAGCAAGGATGTCCTGATTTGTTCAAGCAAAAACGGTCGCTTTATACTAGCAGACTTATTGCCAGAAGATTGTAAACTTCTAGGAGTATCTGCCACTCTTGAAATCAGCAATCGGGTTTCCCTAGCAGATTTACTGGGATTTCCAGATGCGCCACTTGTTAGGCTTGATGTAGCAAAGCAGAACCAACAAGAAGTCTTTTTAATCAATGACTTTCCTCTCGTGACAGATGTTTCGCCTTTTGACTATGCGAGTGAAGTGGCTTCTGTCATCCGACGTTTACAAGCATTTCAAGAACCCTTATTGGTCTTGTTTACCTCAAAAGAGATGTTACTGGCAGTTTCGGACCTACTAGACCAACCTCATCTGGCTCAGTATAAAAATGGGGAACCAAGACAACTGAAAAAACGTTTTGAAAAAGGTGAACGCCAAATCTTGCTTGGAACAGGTAGTTTCTGGGAAGGAGTTGATTTTTCAACCCATCCTTGCGTGATTCAAGTGATTCCGAGATTGCCTTTCCAAAATCCCCAAGAACCGTTAACCAAAAAATTAAACCAAGAACTGCGTCAAGAAGGGAAAAATCCTTTCTATGATTATCAGTTGCCGATGGCGATCATTCGGCTAAAACAAGCCTTGGGTCGTACTGTTAGACGGCCTGACCAAGGTTCGGTTGCTGTAATCCTAGACAGTCGTGTCGTCAGCAAGCGCTATGGCAAACAAATTTCCCAAACCTTGTCAAAAGAAAGAAAGGTTCGGGTCCTTGCTAGAGAACAGCTAGAGTCTGCAGTAGCAGATTTTCTACAATCTCGTCGCAATAGAATGAAAGAAAAATCCAAGAAAGAGAAAAGGTAAAAAATATGAAACGTTCCTTCGACTCTCGAGTCGACTATAGTCTTCTTCTACCAGTATTTTGTCTACTGGTGATTGGAGTAGTGGCTATTTATATAGCAGTTAGCCATGACTATCCAAATAATGTATTACCAATTCTAGGCCAGCAAATCGCTTGGATTGCCTTGGGTCTTGTCATTGGATTTGTGGTCATGTTCTTTAATACCGAGTTTTTATGGAAGGTGACTCCCTATCTTTATGGTCTAGGGCTAGCTTTGATGGTCCTACCTCTTGTTTTTTACAATCCGAGTTTGGTAGCTTCTACGGGTGCTAAAAACTGGGTGTCAATTGGAGGGACAACACTTTTTCAACCATCTGAGTTCATGAAGATTTCCTATATCTTGATGTTGGCTCGAGTCATTGTGCAATTCACTCAAAAGCACAAGGAGTGGCGCCGAACCATCCCTTTGGATTTCCTGCTGATTATTTGGATGATTGGCTTTACTATCCCAGTGCTGGTCCTTTTAGCCCTACAAAGTGACTTGGGGACTGCCTTGGTCTTTGTAGCTATTTTTGCAGGTATGGTTCTCCTTTCAGGGGTTTCGTGGAAGATTATCATTCCAGTTTTTGTTACAGGAGTAACTGCAGTAGCAGGCTTTCTAGTAATTTTTATCAGTAAAGATGGACGTGCTTTCTTGCACCAGATTGGGATGCCGACCTACCAGATTAACCGTATTTTGGCTTGGCTCAATCCCTTTGACTTCGCGCAAACAACAACTTACCAACAGGCTCAGGGCCAGATTGCTATTGGAAGTGGTGGCTTGTTTGGACAAGGTTTCAATGTGTCCAATCTCCTCATTCCAGTACGTGAGAGTGATATGATTTTCACCGTAATTGCGGAAGATTTTGGCTTCATAGGATCAGTCTTTGTCATTGCATTGTACTTACTTCTTATCTATCGGATGTTGAAGATTACGCTCAGATCAAATAACCAGTTCTATACCTATATTTCGACTGGCTTTATCATGATGTTGC
This sequence comes from Streptococcus oralis, assembly GCF_001075675.1. Taxonomy (GTDB): domain Bacteria; phylum Bacillota; class Bacilli; order Lactobacillales; family Streptococcaceae; genus Streptococcus; species Streptococcus oralis_V. The sequence goes on along the minus strand of NZ_JUNW01000030.1, from coordinate 33,773 downwards.
TCTTCCATATCTTTGAAAATATTGGCGCAGTGACTGGCTTGCTTCCTCTGACAGGGATTCCTCTGCCTTTCATTTCTCAAGGGGGGTCCGCAATTATTAGTAACCTCATCGGAGTCGGTCTCCTCTTGTCTATGAGTTACCAGACCAATCTAGCCGAAGAAAAGAGTGGGAAAATTTCATTCAAACGAAAAAAAGTCATCCTAAAACAAATCAAATAAGGAGGTCACTATGGCAAAAGTAGCAGTTATCTTAGCTCAGGGTTTTGAAGAAATTGAAGCCTTGACAGTAGTCGATGTCTTGCGTCGAGCAAACATTTCATGTGATATGGTAGGATTTGAGGAGCAGGTGACAGGATCACATGACATTCAGGTAACAGCCGATCGTGTCTTTGATGGTGATTTATCCGACTATGACTTGCTCGTTCTTCCAGGTGGCATGCCTGGATCAGCAAATCTACGGGATAATCAAGCCCTTATTTCAGAGATTCAAGCCTTTAATCAAGAGGGAAAGAAGATTTCGGCTATCTGCGCAGCCCCAATCGCCCTCCATCAAGCGGGTGTTTTAAAAGACAAGCACTTTACCTGTTATGACGGTGTTCAGGAGCAAATTACTGACGGGATTTACCAAAAGCAAACAGTGGTTGTGGATGGCAATCTAACAACTAGCCGAGGACCGTCAACTGCCCTTGCCTTTGCCTATGAGTTGGTAGAGCAGTTGGGAGGAGATGCTGAAAGTTTACGAGTCGGCATGCTCTATCGAGATGTCTTTGGAAATCAACAGTAAAACGAGAGGCGAACTCTCGTTTTTTACTTGGAAAAATCTAGGAAATCATCGCTTTTTTCATAAAAAAATGGTATAATGAAGGGTATGAAATATCACGACTACATATGGGATTTAGGTGGTACCCTATTGGATAATTATGAGACTTCTACAGCAGCCTTTGTAGAAACCTTGGCCCAATATGGAATTGAGCAAGAACACGACCGTGTTTACGAAGCCTTGAAGGTTTCGACAGCTTTTGCCATTGAGAAGTTTGCCCCAGATATCGAGGATTTTTTAGAGCACTACAAAGAAAATGAAGCGCGTGAGCTAGAGCACCCAGTTTTGTTTGAGGGAATTCCAGACTTACTCAAAGACATCTCTGACAAGGGTGGTCGCCATTTCTTGGTTTCTCATCGAAATGACCAAGTTCTGGAACTTCTTTCTAAGACCAAGATAGCTAACTACTTCACCGAAGTAGTGACTGCCAGTTCAGGTTTTAAACGAAAACCAGATCCTGAGTCCATGATTTATTTACGTGGTAAATATCATATTACATCCGGTTTGGTCATTGGTGATAGAAATATTGATGTAGAAGCAGGTAAAGCTGCAGGCCTAGATGCCTATCTTTTTGACAATGTTGCAACATTGAGACCAGCAATAGACATGTAAGAAAAAGGAAAAAAATGACAGAAGAAATCAAAAACCAACAGGCACAGGATTATGATGCCAGTCAAATTCAAGTTTTAGAAGGTCTGGAAGCCGTTCGTATGCGTCCAGGTATGTATATCGGATCGACTGCAAAAGAGGGTCTTCACCACCTAGTCTGGGAAATTGTTGATAACTCTATTGACGAGGCCTTGGCTGGATTTGCTAGTCATATCCAAGTCTTTATCGAACCTGATGATTCTATTACCGTTGTGGATGACGGTCGTGGAATTCCTGTTGATATTCAGGAAAAAACAGGACGTCCCGCTGTTGAGACTGTCTTTACAGTTCTTCACGCTGGAGGAAAATTCGGCGGTGGCGGATACAAGGTTTCAGGTGGATTGCACGGTGTAGGTTCATCAGTAGTAAACGCCCTCTCAACTCAACTAGATGTTCATGTCCATAAAAACGGTAAGATTCATTACCAAGAATACCGTCGTGGTCATGTTGTTGCTGATCTTGAGGTGGTTGGAGATACGGATAAAACGGGAACAACAGTTCACTTCACACCAGATCCAGAGATTTTTACAGAAACAACAACTTTTGACTTTGAAAAATTAAACAAACGTATTCAAGAACTAGCCTTTTTGAACCGAGGCCTTCGAATCTCCATCACAGATAAGCGTGAAGGTCTCGAACAGACTAAACATTACCACTATGAGGGTGGGATTGCTAGCTACGTTGAATATATCAACGAGAACAAGGATGTGATCTTTGATACACCAATCTACACAGACGGTGAGATGGATGATATCACAGTTGAAGTAGCCATGCAGTACACAACCGGTTACCACGAAAACGTCATGAGTTTCGCCAATAACATTCACACCCATGAAGGTGGTACGCATGAGCAAGGTTTCCGTACGGCTCTGACACGTGTTATCAATGACTATGCCCGCAAGAATAAACTACTAAAAGACAATGAAGATAACCTAACAGGGGAAGATGTCCGTGAAGGCTTGACTGCAGTTATCTCAGTTAAGCATCCAAACCCGCAGTTTGAAGGACAAACCAAGACCAAACTGGGGAATAGTGAAGTAGTCAAGATTACCAATCGCCTCTTCAGCGACGCCTTCTCTGATTTTCTCATGGAAAATCCACAGATTGCTAAGCGTATCGTGGAAAAAGGGATTTTGGCTGCCAAGGCTCGTGTAGCTGCAAAGCGTGCGCGTGAAGTCACACGCAAGAAATCTGGTTTGGAAATTTCCAATTTGCCAGGAAAACTAGCAGACTGTTCTTCGAACAACCCAGCTGAAACCGAACTCTTCATCGTCGAAGGAGACTCAGCTGGTGGATCAGCCAAATCTGGTCGTAACCGTGAGTTCCAGGCTATCCTTCCAATTCGTGGTAAGATCTTGAACGTTGAAAAAGCTAGCATGGATAAAATCCTTGCAAACGAAGAAATTCGAAGTCTTTTCACAGCCATGGGAACAGGATTTGGTGCAGAATTTGATGTCACTAAGGCTCGTTACCAAAAACTCGTTTTGATGACCGATGCCGATGTTGATGGAGCCCACATTCGAACACTCCTGCTAACCTTGATTTACCGCTATATGAAACCAATCTTAGAGGCTGGTTATGTCTACATTGCCCAACCACCGATTTATGGGGTTAAAGTTGGAAGTGAGATCAAAGAATACATTCAACCTGGTGCAGATCAAGAAATTAAACTCCAAGAAGCCTTAGCACGTCACAGTGAAGGGCGTTCAAAACCAACCATCCAACGTTATAAAGGTTTGGGAGAAATGGATGACCACCAATTGTGGGAAACAACCATGGATCCTGAACATCGCTTGATGGCGCGTGTTTCGGTAGATGATGCTGCCGAAGCAGATAAGATCTTTGATATGTTGATGGGGGATCGAGTAGAACCTCGTCGCGAATTTATCGAAGAAAACGCTGTTTACAGTACACTTGACGTCTAAAAAATGTGGGAAATAGTTCCCTTGGTTTAAAAAATATGATATAATCATTACGATTGTTTCTAGTATAAAAGGAGTTTGATATGTCTAATGGACAACTAATTTATCTAATGGTTGCGATTGCAGTCATTCTGATCTTAGCTTATGTAACAGCCATCTTTTTACGTAAGCGTAATGTAAGCAGATTAACGGCCCTTGAAGAAAGAAAAGAAGAACTCTACAACCTTCCTGTAAATGATGAGGTTGAAGCCGTTAAAAACATGCACTTGATTGGTCAAAGTCAGGTGACCTTCCGTGAATGGAATCAAAAATGGGTTGATTTATCTCTGAACTCATTTGCTGATATTGAAAACCATCTCTTTGAAGCTGAAAGCTACAACAATTCTTTCCGTTTCTTTAAAGCAACACACAAAATTGATCAAATTGAGAGCCAAATCGACTTGATCGAAGAAGACATTGCAGCTATTCGAAATGCCCTCTCAGAACTTGAAAAACAAGAATCAAAAAACAGTGGTCGTGTCTTGCACGCTTTGGACTTGTTTGAAACACTCCAGCACACTGTTGCAGAAAACTCAGAAAAATATGGAAAAGCCCTTCCTGAGATTGAGAAACAATTGGAAAACATCCAATCAGAATTTTCTCAATTTGTTACCTTGAACTCATCAGGTGACCCAGTTGAAGCTGCGGCTATTCTAGATGCTACTGAAAACCATATTCTTGCTTTAACTCATATCGTTGATCGTATTCCGGCTCTAGTTGAAACATTGACAAAGGAACTGCCAGAACAATTAGCAGATTTGGAAGAAGGCTATCGCAAGCTGTTGGATGCCAACTACCACTTTACAGAAACAGATATCGAGTCTCGTTTCCAACTTTTGCATGAGTCTTTGAAAAATAATCAAGAAAATATTCGTCAGTTGGAATTGGACAATGCAGAGTATGAAAATAATCGCATTCAAGAAGAAATCAACGCACTTTATGATATCTTCACTCGTGAAATTGCAGCTCAAAAAGTAGTTGAAAGTCTTCTTGCTACATTACCAACTTATCTCAACCACTTGAAAGAAAATAATCAGGTGCTTGTTCAAGACCTTGAACGCTTGACTAAAATCTACCTTCTTCCTGAAAGTGATGGTAATCATGTTCGTCGTCTTCAAGCAGAATTGGCTGCACTTGATACGGCAATCATGGAAGTGACAGAGGATCAAGGTGAGTCAACACAAGCCTACTCTGCTCTTGAAGAACAGTTGGAAATGCTTCAAAGCAACCTCAAGGATATAGAGGATGAGCAAATCTCTGTTAGCGAACGACTTGCGCAAATTGAAAAAGACGACCTCAATGCTCGCCAAAAAGCAAATGTCTATGTGAACCGTTTGCATACTATCAAACGTTACATGGAGAAGAGAAACTTGCCAGGTATTCCTCAAAGTTTCTTGAAACTTTTCTTTACTGCAAGTCATAACACAGAAGATTTGATGGCTGAGTTAGAACAACCGCAAGTGAATATTGAATCGGTTAAACGAATTCTTGAAATTGCAACAAATGATATGGAAGCACTTGAAACAGAAACCTATGATATCGTTCAATATGCAACCTTGACGGAGCAACTGCTCCAATACTCAAACCGTTACCGTTCATTTGATGAGCGTATCCAAGAGGCCTTCAACGAAGCGCTTGAAATTTTTGAAAAAGAGTTTGACTATCAGGCATCATTTGAAAAAATTTCACAAGCCTTGGAAGTTGCTGAACCAGGAGTTACAAACCGTTTTGTAACTTCATATGAGAAAACACGTGAAGCGATTCGTTTTTAAAAATAGAAGCTTAGAAGATTTCTAAGCTTTTTTATTTTCCTAAAAAAAGACAGAATCCCTGTTTATCATTGAAATAATAGCCTCGATTTGATATGATGGAAATATGAAAAAAAATAGAGCGAAACGTGTTTCTCACGATAAAACGAGAAGGCTATTGCTTTCCCTTGTTGGAATCTTAGGAATTGCTACGATTCTATTAGGGAGTGCTATTGCTTATAAGCTACTACAAAAACAATCTTACGAACAAAAAATTGAAGCGCTGAAGAGCGAAAAGGACCAGCAATTCAACTCTGGTAGTCAGAAGGACCATTTCCGAAAAGGCCAAGCTGAGGTGATTGCCTACTACCCTCTGCAAGGAGAAGAAGTCATTGCGTCTGTTAGAGAAAAAATCAACCAGGATATCAAAGAAAAGCTGGAAGATAAAGAGGATTTGGTCTTTTATTATACCGAGCAGTTGGACCCCGTCTTAAAGGGAGTTGTTGCTCGTAATATCAGCAAGCAAGTCTATGATTTGTCTGCATTAAAGGTTGAAGAAAAAGAAAAGACTTCCTTAGGGAAAATTTTCTTGACTGAAGATGGGAAAGATTTTGACCTCAGTAGACTTTTCAAAGATGCAAGCAAGGCTAAGGAACTCTTACTGACTCAAATCAAATCAACTCTAGAAGATAAGAAACTTGACCAGGCAAAAATTGATCAAGTTATAAAGAGCTTCACAGACCAAGAATTGACATCTTGGAGCTTTGATTATAAGGATAGTCAAATCATCCTTTATCCTGCTAATCCAGGTGAGACTCTGGAGGAAATTGCCTTACCAATATCCAGTTTCTTTGATGTATTGGAATCCTCTTATCTATTAGAAAAGGATGCTGAACTTTACCAAGCATACTTTGCTAAGAAAAACAAAAAAGTTGTAGCCTTGACCTTTGACGATGGTCCAAATCCTACTACAACCACGCAAGCTTTGGATGCTTTAGCTAAATATGGTGTAAAAGCAACCTTCTTTGTACTTGGTAAAAACATTGCAGGTAATGAAAATCTTCTAAAACGAATGAAATCAGAAGGTCATGTTGTAGGAAACCACAGCTGGAGTCATCCCGTTCTTTCACAACTTTCGCTCGAAGATGCTAAAAAACAAATCACTGATACAGAAGATTTGTTAACTCAAGTTTTAGGATCAAGCTCTAAACTGATGCGCCCACCTTATGGTGCCATCACTGATGATATTCGAAACGGCCTTGATTTAAGCTTCATCATGTGGGACGTGGATAGTTTGGACTGGAAGAGTAAAAATGAGACAGCCATTTTGACAGAGATTCAACGTCAGGTTCGCAATGGTTCCATCATCCTCATGCATGATATCCATGGTCCTTCTGTTAATTCTCTACCAAGTGTTATTGAGTATTTAAAGGGTGAAGGGTATACATTTGTGACCGTTCCTGAATTGCTCAATTCTCGCTTAAAAGCTCACGAGATCTATTACGATCGTGATCAATAATTGTTAAAATCTAAAGGAGCAAGTGTTCTGATAATCAGGGTTTTGTTTCTTTAGATTTTCTTCACATAGAAAGGAAAAACGATGAAATCTTACAACCTTAATAATGGAGTTTCAATCCCTGTACTAGGATTTGGAACATGGAAAGCTGAAAATGGAGAGGTAGCCTACCAAGCCGTTTTAGAAGCCTTAAAGGCTGGCTATCGTCATATTGATACTGCAGCTATCTATAAAAATGAGGAGAGCGTTGGACGTGCTATTCGAGATAGCGGTATTCCAAGACAAGAAATTTTTGTAACGACCAAACTCTGGAATACTAATCACAGCTATGATGAAGCTCGCCAAGCATTTGAAGAATCAATGGAAAAACTGGGATTGGATTATCTAGATTTGTACCTTATCCATTGGCCAAATCCAAAACCTTTAAGAGAAAATGACGAATGGAAAACTCGCAATGCTGAAGTCTGGAGAGCGATGGAGGACCTTTACCAAGAAGGCAAAATCCGTGCTATCGGCGTTAGTAATTTCCTTCCCCATCATTTGGATGCCTTGCTTGAGACAGCAAGAGTCATTCCAGCGGTCAATCAGGTGCGCTTGGCACCAGGAGTTTATCAAGAGGAAGTGGTTGACTACTGTAGAGAGAAAGGAATTCTCTTAGAGGCTTGGGGACCTTTTGGCCAAGGAGAGTTGTTTGAACAGAAAGAAGTCCAAGAAATTGCTGATAAGCATGGGAAATCAGTGGCTCAAATCGCCTTGGCTTGGAGTTTGGCAGAAGGTTTCTTACCTCTACCTAAGTCCGTAACAGCCTCTCGCATCCAGAGCAATCTCGACTGTTTTGGGATTGAACTCAGCAGAGACGAGCGAGAAGTCTTAAAGACAATTTCAGTGACTTCGGGTGCACCTCGTGTGGATGAGATGGATTTTTAGTTTGTAAAATCTATTTATACCGAAATAACAAAGACTAGGAATTTTAAATCCTAGTCTTTTTGTGTATAAAAAATCTAAATTGTTTGTATAATGAAATAATTTTATGGATTGAAATATAGGAACGAATTTAGAAAGTATTGGTTTGATAGAACAAATAACACGAATGATAAAATTAAATAAACAAAATATATACGTAAATATTACATTTTTGTGACAATTCAGATTTTTATGAAAATTTATGATTATTTGCGTTATAATAGGTATACTTTAAAGAAAAAGGAGATTATTTATGAATAGACGACAACGTTTTTCATTAAGGAAATACAAATTTGGTCTTGCTTCAGTTTTATTGGGAACTGCATTGGTTTTTGGAGCAAGTCAAGTCAGTGCCAATGAGCAGAGTACAGGTGAAAATCAAGCTCAAACTCAGGAAATTAAGACAGAGCTAAAAGACGATAAACACTCAAACTCTGCGACTGACCAAACCAATACTAATGGGATTGCACCAGTAGTTGGAGAGAAACAAGAAGCTGAAACTTCTAAAGAGGATGCTAGTAAACAAGATGCTAAGGTAGAAGCTCCGGTTGATAAAACTGCTGAAACCCAAGAATCAGGAAAAGATAGCGCAGTTGCAAATGAAGAGAATCAAGGTGTCGTCCAAAAAGAAACAACAGTCGCTACCAGTACAGCGCCTGCTACTGAGAAGGCTTCTAACATAGAGAACAAAGAGGCTCAAGCAACGACAGCTCCTAAAACTACTGGAGAAACAGCAACTACTGAAAAAGAACAAGAAAAAGCTGAGTCTGCAAAACCCAATAGTCTTTCAAGCAATGATATCATCACAGTACCGAAAACTTGGAAGGCTGGTTACAAGGGAACAGGGACCGTTGTTGCCATTATTGACTCTGGACTTGATTTGAATCATGAGGTACTTCGAATTTCGGATCCGTCAAAAGCAAAATTTAAAAACAAGGAAGCCATTGAAGCAGCTAAAAAGGCTGCTGGAATCGATTACGGTAAATGGTATAGCGATAAGGTTGTCTATGCCTATGACTACTTTGACGGAACAGATAAGATCAAAGAAGCAGAAAGAACTTCTCATGGGATGCACGTAACAGGGATTGCGGCTGGAAACCCTGATAAAGAAGCACCAAATGGTGAAAAGGTCTATGGTGTTGCGCCAGAAGCTCAAGTCATGTTTATGCGTGTCTTTTCAGATCGCCAAAAGACGACCAGTTCTGCTCTTTATGTAAAGGCGATTGATGACGCGGTTGCCTTGGGAGCAGATGCCATTAATATGAGTTTAGGCTCTAGCACTGGTTCTATGGTAGATGCTGGTTCCGATATCGTGGATGCCATCAAACGAGCTCGTGCCAAGGGAGTATCTGTTCTTATCTCAGCAGGAAATAGCAATACATTCGGAAATGGTTATTCAAAACCGCTAGCCGAAAACCCAGACTATGGCTTGGTTGGAAATCCATCCACTGTTGAAGACTCAATTTCAGTTGCTTCTGTCAACAACAAAACATTGACAACAGCGGTTTTTGAAGTTAAAGGTCTAGAGGGAAATGCCGGCCTTCATAACGGAAAATTTGATTATAATCAACCTGAAGCAGATAAGGACTTTGAAAAAGGAAAAGAGTACGAATACGTCGAAGCAGGGTTAGGTCGTGAAGAAGACTTTGCGAAGTTGGATTTAACTGGGAAACTTGCCCTCATTCAGCGTGGAGCCATGAACTTTTCAGAGAAGATCAAAAATGCACGAAAACACGGTGCAGTTGGTGCATTGATCTACAATAATGTAGAAGGTGCAAACATCAATATGGCTATTGATGATGAAGCAAAGAAAATTCCTTCTGTATTTATTTCTAAACAGTATGGTGAGGCCTTAAAATCAGGAAACTACAAGATTGTTTTTAATGACAAGATGGATAATCGTCCTTCTGATGTAGCGAATCAGCTATCTGACTTTTCAAGTTGGGGAGTGACCACCGATGGACAATTGAAACCAGACGTAACAGCTCCTGGCGGCAATATCTACTCATCCTTTAATGACAATACCTATGGTAGTATCAGCGGAACCAGTATGGCGGCTCCTCACGTTACGGGTGTTGCAGTTCTGGTTAAGGAATACCTTCAAAAACACCATCCAGAATTGACTCCTGAGCAAGTATCAGAGACTGTCAAGGCCTTAATCATGTCAACTGCAAAACCACATGTTAATAAGGATACAGGCACTTATACCTCTCCTCGTCAGCAAGGTTCTGGTATTGTGGATACAGTTGCTGCAGTGTCAACAGATCTCTATGTAACGGGTGAAAATGGTTATCCAAGTGTGACTTTAGGAAATGTTGGAGATCAATTTACTTTCAAGGTTACTGTACACAATATTTCAGATACTGACCGTACTCTCAAGATGGTAGTGAATACCAATACAGACGAAGTCCAAGATGGGAAATTCACCCTTCGACCTCGAAAACTAACGGAGACAGTCTGGCCTGAAGTGACGGTCAAAGCCCACAGCAGTCAAACAGTCACTGTTAAAGTGGATGCTCGAAAATTTGCTGCTGAACTCAGCAAACAAATGCCAAATGGCTATTTCCTTGAAGGGTTTGTTCGATTTGTAGATCCAGCAGATGATGGGGATATTGTGAGTCTTGCATTTATGGGCTTCCGAGGTGAATTCCAAAATCTCCCCGCTGTCGAAAAACCAATTTACAACCTTGTTCGAGAAGGGAAAAACGGATTTTACACGGAAGTAGACAAGGAAAATCCTGCCGTTAACTACTCTAATGATGCCACCTATCTCGCAACCTTGCAAAATGACCTTCTAGTTTCTCAAGGTCAACGCCAAGGACGACGAGTTACCGTTCTTGGAATCGAACAAAATGCTGAAGGTAAGCATGTTCTTCAGTTGGACGAAAAAGGGAATGTCCGTATTGCTATTTCTCCAAACGATGATGGAAACAAAGACCTGGTTGAATACAAAACGGTTGCTTTGAGAAATCTTGTAAATCTTAGGGCTACAGTTTATGCGGCTACGGATACCAAACATGAACATCCTATTTGGGAGGGAGATGCAAAGGATCTGCGTAAGAATTATTTTGATGGAGACAGTAGAAATCTGAAAAGCTATATTCTAGATAATACTGCTTGGAGAGGTCAGGATTTTGATGGCAATACCGTTGCAGATGGTTTATATGACTATGTTATCAGTTATACACCAGACGTTCCAGGTACCAAAGAACAATACACAACCTTTAAAATTCAAATTGATACTCAAAAACCAGTCATCACGAGCGGTTATATTCGCTTTAAAGATGGAAATCAAGAATTCGTAGCTCGTAAACCAAAAGATGTTGGTCAAGGTGGTATTCTTTCAGAAAAAGTTTTCTATATCACACCATTTAACCACAAAGGGACCATGGTTCTAACTGGAAAGGACCAGTCTGGAACGCGTGCGTTTGAAAATACCCATCTGATTAAGGCCAATGCTGATGGTAGTTATACACTTCCTAAGGATGTTGACAAGGCTAATATTTACTATCTTGTAGAGGACTATGCAGGAAATGTCGACTATATCTCGCTTGCCGAACTTGTGCGCGATCAAAATAGTGGTCGAGTGAAAATCGCCTTGAAGGATGCGAAAACAAACCAAGATATTGATACCCTATACGTCTATCGAATCAAAAATAGCAAGGGACAATATGTCGATGTTGACAAGTCAAAAGCGATTCATTTCTTACAGTTTGGTCATTATACGGCAGAAATTTTCAGTTATGACCGAACAGAATTGAAGTTTATCAGTGCCTTGTCCCAAGAGTTTGACCTGACGGAAGAAAACAGTTTCCAAACTATTACCTTCCTAGCAAATCTCCTAGAGTATGCTCCGGTATCTGTTTCCTTCAATCAAGCCGTTCCAAAGACGACTACAGTGGTTCTGAAAGGAGAAGATGGGACAAGGATCACTCTTCCTGCTGAAAAATATGGTCAATACGCCTTCGGCAAGAAAGTTGCTATAGGTCGTTATACTGTAGAGATCGGCTTACCGACTGGATATGAACTCCTTGAAGATCTCGTTTCCTTGCTCGTTCAGCCAGGTCGAAATAATGCTTTGCGTCTATCTGTTGTGTCTAAGTTGGCCTTGATTGCTGCGGTAAATCAACAAAAAGAACTGGTAGAAACGTCTCGCTACTTTAATAGTAGTGCAGATAAGAGAAAAACTTATGACCAAGCTTTCCAAGTTGCGCAGTCAGCCTTGTCAAGCAAGTTGAAGCAAGAATTGATTGATGGCGTTCTCGCTAGTCTTGAGGCTGCTGGTAAAGCTTTGGATGGAAAAGATTCGAACGTTACAGCCTTGAAAGAAGCTATGAAAGCTTACTATGCAACGACTAAAACTGGACGATATGCGAATGCCAAGGAAAAAGTACGTCGAGCTTATGATCGTGCCTTCCAAGAAATTGCTTTACTAGCTGTAGATCCTAAAGTCAAACAGGATCAAATTGACCAATCTCTCATTGCCCTAGCAACAGCTAAAAGCAAACTAAATGGCAAAGCTACTGACTTCTCTAGTCTGAAGAAACTGGTCAAAGATGAACGCCTTTTTCAAGAAAAAAACGCGAGATTTATCTATGCTGACAAGAAAGAAAAAGCAGCTTATCTTTTAACTTTTAAAGAGGCACAGGAACTCCTTAAAGATCCAGGAGCGAGCCAAGAAGATGTCAAAGATGCAATTACAGCATTGAAACAAGCCAAGAGAAATTTACATGGCAAAAAACCAAAAGCGAAAAGACATCCTTAAATAGGACTTTCTGAAGCTTTACTATTAAATGAGTCTGGAACTTTGTTTTCAGACTCATTTTTGGTTTACACTGGCTAGAAAATCTGCTATAATACTAGCTAGGAAAGAAAGTCTTATGGCGTTCTTCAGCGAGCTTGGGATAGTGGGAGCCAAGTAGGACAAGGTAAGAAACTGGCGCTTTCTGTCGTATTTTTATAAACAATGAAGTAATAAATTAGGGTGGAACCGCGTTTCAGACGCCCCTAGGTTAAATCAACCTAGGATTGTCGGATGCGGTTCTTTTGTTTATTCAGCCTATGTGTGTAAAAGAAAGGAGAGTCGTGGATAACCTTTATCTTGTAAAAGATGATAGCCAACTAGTTGCATTTCGTGATTTTGTATTAAGAAATACTGAAAAGTTGGAGGCTTATCAATCTTTTTTAAAGAATGAACTTGCAGTCTACGATTTACCGCAAGCCATCATTTGGTCAGGTTTTAATGCTGCTACACAGATTATTAGGGAAATTCCTGTTCCTGCCTATACAAATAATAGACGAATGGTTATGACGCCTGATTTAACTGTTTGGAAAGAGCTGTATTTGTATCAGTTGATGGACTACGAGTGTTCTCAGCAAACTCAAGCAATAGAAAGTCACTATCATTCTTTATCTGAAAATTTCCTCTTACAGATTGTAGGACATGAGTTAGCTCATTGGTCGGAGCATTTTTCAGATGATTTTGATGGTTACGACTCTTACATCTGGTTTGAAGAAGGGATGGTTGAATATATTAGTCGCAAGTATTTCTTGACAGAAGAGGAATTTCAAGCGGAAAAAATTTGTAATCAATCTCTCGTAGAACTTTATCAGAAGAAGTATGGTTGGCATTCATTGAATGATTTTGGTTCCTCTACTTATGATAAGAACTATGCAAGTATTTTTTACGAATACTGGCGTAGTTTTTTGACAATAGATAAGTTGGTAGAAAATCTAGGTAGTGTACAAGCGGTCTTCGATTCTTATCATCTATGGGCAAACACAGATAAAACTCTTCCCTTGTTAAATTGGTTTGTTCAGCAGAAATTAATTGAAAAAGAAATATAAAAACTAAAGGAGTATTCAATGTCTAAGAAATTAACATTTCAAGAAATTATTTTGACTTTGCAACAATTTTGGAATGACCAAGGTTGTATGCTCATGCAGGCTTACGATAATGAGAAAGGTGCGGGGACCATGAGTCCTTACACTTTCCTTCGTGCTATCGGACCTGAGCCATGGAATGCGGCTTATGTAGAGCCATCACGCCGTCCTGCTGATGGTCGTTATGGAGAAAATCCTAACCGTCTTTACCAACACCACCAATTCCAAGTGGTTATGAAGCCTTCTCCATCAAACATCCAAGAACTTTACCTTGAGTCTTTGGAAAAATTGGGCATCAATCCATTGGAACACGATATTCGCTTCGTTGAGGATAACTGGGAAAATCCATCGACTGGATCTGCAGGTCTCGGTTGGGAAGTTTGGCTTGATGGGATGGAAATCACTCAGTTCACTTATTTCCAACAAGTTGGTGGATTGGCAACGGGCCCTGTGACTGCGGAAGTTACCTATGGTTTGGAGCGTTTGGCTTCTTACATCCAAGAAGTAGACTCTGTCTATGATATTGAGTGGGCTGATGGTGTAAAATACGGAGAAATCTTTATCCAGCCTGAGTATGAGCACTCAAAATATTCATTTGAAATTTCTGACCAAGAGATGTTGCTGGAAAACTTTGATAAGTTTGAAAAAGAAGCAGGACGCGCTTTGGAAGAAGGCTTGGTTCACCCTGCCTATGACTATGTTCTCAAATGTTCACACACCTTTAACCTACTTGATGCGCGTGGTGCCGTATCTGTAACGGAGCGCGCAGGCTATATCGCCCGTATCCGTAACCTGGCCCGTGTCGTAGCCAAAACCTTTGTTGCAGAACGCAAACGCCTAGGCTACCCACTTTTGGATGAAGCAACACGAGCTAAACTCCTAGCAGAAGACGCAGAATAGTAAGTAATACTGTGCTCTAAAATCGTTAAAGGCAAGTCGAAGACTTGCTAGAGGGCTATGCACCGCTGTACTGTTATGTGGGGATTTTTGAAACCTTAGGTTCAAAAATCAGTCAGCTAAATCCACTTTGATGAGACTGTTGGAAATCTTAGTTTATTTGGTATAAGATTTCCTTACAGACTCACAAAAGTTAGTTAGCGACATCCCCAGTACCTAAGGGGCATATCAAAAAAGATTGAAGAAAATGTAAAGGAAAAAACATGACAAAAAACTTATTAGTAGAACTCGGTCTTGAAGAGTTACCAGCCTATGTGGTAACTCCAAGTGAAAAACAACTAGGTGAAAAAATGGCAGCCTTCCTCAAAGAAAATCGTCTTTCCTTTGAAGCCATTCAAACCTTCTCAACACCACGTCGTTTGGCTGTTCGTGTGACTGGGCTTGCAGACAAGCAATCTGATTTGACAGAAGATTTCAAGGGTCCAGCAAAGAAAATTGCCTTGGATAGTGCTGGAAACTTCACCAAAGCAGCTCAAGGATTTGTCCGTGGGAAAGGCTTGACAGTTGAAGATATTGAATTCCGTGAAATCAAGGGTGAAGAATATGTCTATGTTACCAAGGAAGAAGTGGGGCAACCAGTTGAAGCCATTGTTCCAGGTGTAGTAGACGTCTTGAAGTCACTGACATTCCCTGTCAGCATGCACTGGGCTAACAACACCTTTGAATATATCCGCCCTGTACACACTTTGACTGTTCTTTTAGATGAAGAAGAGTTTGACTTGGATTTCCTTGATATCAAGGGCGGTCGTGTGAGTCGCGGCCATCGTTTCTTGGGGCAAGAAACTAAGATTCAGTCAGCATTGAGCTATGAAGAAGACCTTCGTAAACAATTTGTAATTGCGGATCCTCGTGAACGTGAGCAAATGATTGTTGACCAAATTAAAGCCATCGAAGCTGAACATGGTGTACGTATCGAAATTGATGCGGACTTGCTGAATGAAGTCTTGAACTTAGTTGAATACCCAACTGCCTTCATGGGAAGTTTTGATGCCAAATACCTTGAAGTTCCAGAAGAAGTTTTGGTAACTTCGATGAAAGAACACCAACGTTATTTTGTTGTTCGTAATCAAGATGGTAAACTCTTGCCAAACTTCATTTCTGTTCGTAACGGAAACGCAGAGCATTTGGAAAATGTTATCAAGGGTAATGAAAAAGTCTTAGTTGCACGCTTGGAAGACGGAGAATTCTTCTGGCGTGAAGACCAAAAATTGGTGATTTCTGACCTTGTTGAAAAATTAAACAACGTCACCTTCCACGAAAAGATTGGTTCTCTTCGTGAACACATGATTCGTACTGGTCAGATTGCTATTCTCTTGGCAGAAAAAGCTGGCTTGTCAGTGGATGAAACAGTTGACCTAGCGCGTGCAGCAGCCATTTACAAGTTTGACTTGTTGACGGGTATGGTTGGTGAGTTTGATGAACTCCAAGGTATTATGGGTGAAAAATATGCCCTCCTTGCTGGGGAAACGCCAGCAGTCGCAGCAGCCATTCGTGAACACTACATGCCGACATCTGCTGACGGAGAACTTCCAGAGAGCAAGGTTGGGGCAGTTCTAGCCATTGCAGATAAATTGGATACGATTTTGAGTTTCTTCTCAGTAGGTTTGATTCCATCAGGTTCTAATGATCCTTATGCTCTTCGTCGTGCGACTCAAGGTGTAGTTCGTATCTTGGATGCTTTTGGTTGGCACATTGCTATGGATGAGCTGATCGATAGCCTTTATGCTTTGAAATTTGACAGCTTGACTTATGAAAATAAAGCAGAGGTTATGGACTTTATTAAGGCTCGTGTTGATAAGATGATGGGTTCTACTCCAAAAGACATTAAGGAGGCAGTCCTTGCAAGTTCGAACTTTGTCGTGGCGGATATGTTGGAAGCAGCAAGTGCTCTTGTAGAAGCAAGCAAAGAAGAAAACTTCAAATCGTCTGTCGAATCCCTGTCACGTGCTTTCAACTTGGCTGAAAAAGCCGAAGGAACTGACACGGTTGATCCTGCTCTCTTTGAGAATGAAGAAGAGAAAGCCTTGGCAGAAGTAGTAGAATCACTCGTTTTGTCAGGAACTGCAAGCCAGCAATTAGAACAACTCTTTGCGCTTAGCCCAGTTATTGATGCTTTCTTTGAAAATACCATGGTAATGGCTGAAGATCAGACTGTTCGACAAAATCGTTTGGCAATCTTGTCACAACTAACCAAGAAAGCAGCTAAGCTCGCTCGTTTTAACCAAATCAATACGAAATAAACTCAGTCGAACGGACTGTATCTTATTACAAAGGAGAAGAAATGGATCCGAAAAAAATCGCTCGTATCAATGAGCTTGCAAAAAAGAAAAAAACAGAAGGTTTAACTTCTGCTGAAAAAGTGGAACAAGCTAAACTTCGTGAGGAGTATATCGAAGGCTATCGTCGTTCTGTTCGTCACCACATTGAAGGAATCAAAGTTGTGGACGAGGAAGGAAATGACGTTACACCAGAAAAACTACGCCAGGTACAACGTGAAAAAGGTTTGCACGGCCGTAGTCTTGATGATCCAAATTCATAAAATTCAAGGGTTTTGTAGATGATCTACAAAACCCTTTTTTGTTATTAACAAAAAAGAAGGAGCCACTAGGCTCCTTTTGATTTCTTAGTTGCTTGCGCCAGAAGTAGCGTCTGCGCCACCACCGTGGCCTCCAGCATCCCCTGAATCAGAAGCGCCAGAAGTAGCATCAGCGTCTCCATGACCTCCAGCTGCAGGAGCAAATGGTCCGCTACCACCCACCAAACGTTGACCAGTCTCTTTTAGGTACCAGTCAAGCCATGGTTGGAAGTTAAAGACAATTTCATTGATTCCAGCGTATGATCCATCAGGATAGTACATTGCTTGGTAGTTGTGGGTGTTGATGACACCTGCAGGAGAACCTGGAACGATCGTACGAACGTATTCTTGGTTTCCGTTGCGAAGTGTTCCGATAACCCACTCTACATTCTTCATGCGTGCTGGCGGAAGAGAACCATGAACAGTTGACATACGGCTACCTGATTGAGGTGGTACACGTTTAGCAAACATGGTGTCTGGATCTTGGTGAGCGTTGTTGTAGTAGAGGAATTGGTTGTTGTCATCAGCGTATGTCAATTCAAATGGCATAGCTTTCAAGAACATATCGATTTGGTTAACTGTCAGGATACCGTGGTCCAATTTGACATAGGTATCACCAGAAACAGCTCCAGTGATTGCTGCAACTTTTTCTACCCATTCTGGATCGTCAGGATCAACTTCTGTAATGGTTGTAGCAATTGGTCTTCCACAATCCAAGTCTTCTGGTTCGATTGGTTTTGGTTTTTTCAATTTCGAAACGACTCCTACGTATTTTACAAAGTTATCTAAGCAAGTTTCAAGGAATTTAACAGTTCCTTCGTTGGTGATGTTTCCATTGTTATCAAAAGCTTCCTTAGCTTTACCAAGAAGGAATTCATTTCCTGGAAGTGTGTAGGCATTGACACCTGGAGCGTCAAGGATCTTACGAAGGTGAACTTGGGCACGTGAAGTTCCTTGGTCATAGTATGATGCACCCACAATCATAACAGGCTTGTTTTCAAATGGATGAACTTCGTATGAAAGCCATTCAAGTACAGATTTGAGTGAAGCTGAGATAGTGTGGTTGTGCTCAGGAGTAGCGATAATGACACCATCAGCACGTGTAATCTTGTTATACAAGAAACGCAATTGGAAGCTTTCGTCCCATTTTTCGTCTTGGTTAAACATTGGAACTTCGTCGATTTCAAGAACTTCTAATTCAAATTTGAATTTGAAATTGCGACGGATAAATTCCAAGAGTTTGAGGTTATATGATTGATCGTAGTTTGATCCTACAAGTCCAACAAATTTCATTCTTTCGGTCTCCTATCTTACAAATTTTCCCAGTCGAATTCTTCAGCATCTTTGCGAAGCAATTCTTGTGCATTACGCAATTTCTCAGTAATCTTCACAAAGATACGGAAGTCATCAAAGATGGCATCCAATTTCTTGATGACATCAAGGTCAACCAAGTCACCACTTGGGTTAAATGCTTGAAGAGAGTGAGAAAGCAAGAATTCATCTGGTAGAACATTTGCCTTAATTTCAGGAGCGTTCAAGATTTGACGAAGTTGCAATTGGGCACGAGATGAACCAAGAGTTCCGTAGGAAGCACCAGTGATCATGATTGGTTTGTTCAAAAGTGGGTAGATACCGTAAGATAGCCAAGCAAGAGCGCTCATCAAAACTGCAGGGATAGAGTGGTCGTACTCAGGGGTACCGATGATGACACCATCAGATGCTTCAATTTTAGCTGCAATTTCAAGAATGTCAGCAGGAAGTTGCTTATCTGCTGGTTTGTTGAAAACAGGGATATCCTTGATTTCAACAAGTTCGATTTCAGCTTTATCCGCAAAGTGTTTTTGCATGTATTGGAGCAATTGGCGGTTTGTAGAACGTTTAGAGTTCGTTCCAACAATGGCAATAAGTTTTAGCATGAGATTTCCTTTCTCTTTTTACATAATACAAATTTAAAGGCCTGAAGAACATGTAAGGTTCCCCTCTTTGTCGATGAGGATGGCTTCGATACCATCTAAACTTTCGACTTGCCAGAGGATAGAAGCGCTACGTTCTCCGAAAAGGCGGGTTGTCCAAATCTCACCATCAACGGATTTATCTGAGATAATCGTTAGGCTAGCGAGGTCTGTTTCGACAGGGAAGCCTGTCTCACTATCGAAAATATGGTGATAGTCTTTTCCGTCTATTGTCAGGTGGCGTTCATAGATCCCAGAAGTGACGACGGATTTGTTAGAAACAGGAATGGTTAGAAGATGATTGCCACGAGGATTTCGCGGATCCTGAATACCGATTTGCCAGTCTTTACCTTCTTTGGCTTGATTGTTCCCGATGGTGAGGATATTTCCTCCGAGATTGATCAAGGCAGAGGTGACACCGTGTTCTTTCAAATACTGGGCAACCTTATCTGCACTATAGCCCTTGGCTAAACAACCTAAATCAAGCTTCATTCCCTTTTTCTCTAAAAATACAGTAGAGCCAGAGGGATCTAATTTGATAAAATGGGGGTCAACTAGAGGCAAGACAGCTTCGATTTCGTTTAGCTCGGGGAGTCGAGCATCTGAAAAGCCGATTCGCCAGGTTTGAATCAAGGGGCCAATGCTGATGTTTAGATGGCTAGATGGAGCTAGGCTATGCTCAAGTCCAAGAGCAATCAGTTCAAATAAGTCAGGATGGACCTTAACAGGTGCGATTCCAGCTTGGTAGTTGATTTCCATCAGTTCGGATTCTTGACTGTTGGCGTTAAAGCGGTATTCGAGTTCCTTGAGCAAATCAAAGGCTCCTTGAAGTAGGCAATCAGCCTGTTCATCTACTAATGAAATCGTGATAGTTGTTCCCATTAGCCGTTCAGAACGTGAATGAAGAGGCAAGCTACCAGCTCCTTTCTCTTTATAGGAAATCAATCAATATAAGGTCGTTAAAGAAAAATTAAACCCCTTACATTTTCTTTCCATGTATCTAGCATATCATAAAGTCAGCGTTTTCACAAATGAATTTTGACAAAAAGTCAAGAAATATGCTCAAAATTAGTATGAAAATAATAGAAAAATTAGATTTATCAATGTTAGGTGTATTTTTTCTGAAAAAAAGAGAATTCTGAGCAAATGCCTTGTAAACGCTAACAGTAAATGGTATACTAGAAAGGTAAATCAAAAATTAAAGGTAGGAATTTTTCTATGAGTAAAATCGTTGTAGTTGGTGCTAACCACGCTGGTACAGCTTGTATTAATACGATGTTGGACAACTTCGGACATGAGAACGAAATCGTAGTATTTGACCAAAACTCAAATATTTCATTCCTTGGTTGTGGAATGGCGCTTTGGATCGGGGAACAAATTGATGGCCCAGAAGGTCTCTTCTACTCTGATAAAGAAAAATTGGAAGCAAAAGGTGCTAAAGTTTACATGAACTCACCAGTTCTTTCAATTGACTACGATAACAAAGTTGTGACTGCAGAAGTTGAAGGAAAAGAGCACAAAGAGTCTTATGACAAATTGATCTTTGCAACTGGTTCAACTCCAATCTTGCCTCCAATCGAAGGTGTTGAAATCGTTAAGGGTAACCGCGAATTCAAAGCGACTCTTGAAAATGTACAATTTGTTAAATTGTACCAAAACGCTGAAGAAGTTATTGAAAAACTTGAAGACAAGAGCAAACACCTTGAGCGCATTGCCGTTGTTGGTGGTGGTTACATCGGTGTTGAACTTGCAGAAGCCTTTGAGCGTCTTGGAAAAGAAGTGGTGCTTGTCGATATCGTAGACACAGTCTTGAACGGCTACTATGATAAAGATTTCACACAAATGATGGCGAAGAACTTGGAAGACCACAACATCCGCTTGGCTCTTGGTCAAACAGTTAAAGCCATCCAAGGTGATGGAAAAGTTGAACGCTTGGTAACAGACAAAGAAACATTTGATGTAGATATGGTAGTTCTTGCTGTTGGTTTCCGTCCAAACACAGCTCTTGCTGACGGTAAGATTGAACTCTTCCGTAACGGTGCCTTCCTTGTAGATAAGAAACAAGAAACATCTATCCCAGGTGTATACGCTGTTGGTGACTGTGCGACTGTTTATGACAACGCTCGTAAAGACACAAGCTATATTGCCCTTGCTTCAAACGCTGTACGTACTGGTATTGTGGGTGCTTACAACGCTTGTGGACATGAATTGGAAGGAATCGGAGTTCAAGGATCAAACGGTATTTCTATCTACGGTCTTCACATGGTTTCGACTGGTTTGACTCTTGAAAAAGCCAAGGCTGCAGGCTATAATGCAACTGAAACTGGCTTTAACGATCTTCAAAAACCAGAATTTATCAAGCATGATAACCATGAAGTTGCCATCAAGATTGTTTTTGACAAAGACAGCCGCGAAATTCTTGGCGCTCAAATGGTATCACGTGATTCAGCTATCAGTATGGGAATTCACATGTTCTCACTTGCTATCCAAGAGCATGTTACAATTGATAAATTGGCATTGACAGACCTATTCTTCTTGCCACACTTTAACAAACCTTACAACTACATCACAATGGCTGCACTTACAGCTGAAAAATAGAAATGAATGAACTATCTGGCCTTAAGTTAAGGTCAGATAGTTTTTTTATGTTCCTGTACCCAGACAATTATTGATTTTCTATCTTGTACTTCATTCTAATCTGGCTTAAAATGAAATGGTAGCTACCAATACAAATGATGAGGATTAAGACATGACTGAAAATCGTTATGAACTAAATAAAAACTTGGCACAGATGCTCAAAGGTGGGGTTATCATGGACGTTCAAAACCCTGAACAGGCTCGTATCGCAGAGGCTGCTGGTGCAGCTGCTGTCATGGCCTTGGAGAGGATTCCTGCTGATATTCGTGCAGCTGGTGGAGTTTCCCGCATGAGTGATCCAAAGATGATTAAGGAAATCCAAGAAGTGGTCAGCATTCCAGTGATGGCCAAGGTTAGAATCGGGCATTTTGTAGAAGCTCAGATTTTAGAGGCTATTGAGATTGACTATATCGATGAGAGTGAAGTGCTGTCTCCAGCTGACGACCGTTTCCATGTGGATAAGAAGGAATTCCAAGTTCCTTTTGTCTGTGGAGCTAAGGACTTGGGTGAAGCCTTGCGTCGTATTGCTGAAGGAGCTTCCATGATTCGGACCAAAGGAGAACCGGGTACAGGTGACATCGTTCAAGCCGTTCGCCATATGCGTATGATGAATCAGGAAATTCGCCGTATTCAAAATCTCCGTGAGGATGAGCTCTATGTGGCTGCCAAGGATTTGCAAGTTCCTGTAGAATTGGTCCAATACGTCCACCAACATGGAAAATTGCCAGTTGTCAACTTTGCAGCCGGAGGTGTGGCAACACCAGCAGATGCTGCGCTGATGATGCAATTGGGGGCAGAGGGCGTCTTTGTCGGTTCAGGTATTTTCAAGTCAGGAGATCCTGTTAAACGAGCAAGTGCTATTGTCAAAGCCGTAACCAACTACCAAAATCCTCAAATTTTGGCTCAAATCTCTGAAGACCTAGGGGAAGCCATGGTTGGTATCAATGAGAATGAAATTCAAATTCTCATGGCAGAGCGAGGAAAATAGATGAAAATCGGAATATTGGCCTTGCAAGGTGCCTTTGCAGAACATGCAAAAGTGCTAGATAAATTAGGAGTCGAGAGTGTTGAAATCAGAAATCTAGAGGATTTTCAGCAACATCAGAGAGATTTGTCCGGTTTGATATTACCTGGCGGTGAGTCTACAACCATGGGCAAGCTCTTGCGCGACCAGAACATGCTGCTTCCCATCCGAGAAGCCATTCTATCTGGATTACCCGTTTTTGGGACCTGTGCGGGCTTAATCTTGCTAGCTAAGGAAATCACTTCTCAGGAAGAAAGTCATCTTGGAACCATGGATATAGTGGTTGAGCGCAATGCTTATGGACGTCAACTAGGAAGTTTTTATACAGAAGCAGAATGTAAGGGAGTTGGTCAGGTTCCCATGACTTTTATCCGTGGACCGATTATCAGCAGTGTTGGAGAGGGTGTAGAAATTCTAGCAACAGTTGATGATCAAATCGTTGCTGCGCAAGAAAAAAATATGCTGGTAACTTCTTTTCATCCAGAGTTAACAGATGATGTTGGCTTGCACCAGTATTTTATCAATATGTGTAAAGAAAAAAGTTGAGAAAAAATTCTCAACTTTTTTACATGTAATAAACAATGGCGATGTACTGAAGTGCAGATGCCGCTAGGATAAAAAGATGCCAAATCATGTGGAAATAAGGTTTTTTCTTAGCGTAAAATCCAGCTCCAACTGTATAACAGAGTCCGCCAGTTACCATGAGACTCCAGAAAATTGGCGTTGTTTGACTGATAATGGCAGGAATGATAGCTAGAACCAACCAGCCCATGATCAGGTAAAGGGCAAGGCTGAATTTCTCATTGACCTTTTTAGCAAAGATTTTATAGAGGATGCCAAAGATGGTCGTTCCCCACTGAATGGCAATGATCAGATAGCCAAACCAATTATTCATCAAAGTCAATACGACCGGCGTATAGGAGCCTGCGATAGCCACATAAATCATAGAATGGTCGATGATTCGCAAGACGTATTTGTGGGTCGAACCATAGGCCATAGAGTGGTAAATAGTTGACGAGAGGAACATGAGAAAGAGACTGATAACAAAAATAGAGACGCCAAAAGATGATAAAAATCCGTGTGCTTCATAACTATAGGTGGATGAAATGGGGAGTAGGATGAGCATGATAACGGCACCCACAGCATGGGTCACACTATTAGCAATTTCCTCTCCGAAACTGAGCTTTTTACTGAGTTTTAGACTGGTATTCATTGGATTTCCTCCTCTTCTTTGATAAGGATTAAGTCTAGAGTTTGATGATAGAGTTTAACCGTTTGACAGCTAGTTTGGATAATAGGATTTTCTGGATCAATCCCATGGTTCATGTAGTCCACAAAAGCGTCGTAGAGCTGGTCTGAGCTCGCTTGAGTTTGCAGAGTATTAAGTGTCTGAGCGATTTCTTGGATCGAAAAGACAGACTTGAGAGTAGTGATGGCAATCAAACGGGCAATCTGTTTGCGTTGGTATTTTTTCTTGTCAGGCTTTGTCAGGTAACCGTGTTTGACATAGTTATTGACCATGGATGCTGTTAGTCCCTTGTCCTTATCTGGAGAGATAGGGGCACAGACTTGATTGACATAGAGTAAAACCTGATCCAGATAGAGGTCAATGTTTGGAATGTCTTCCCATTTTGGGTAGGAAAAGTTAGAATTCATTTCCAACTCCTTTTTATCTAGTTTTGATAACTAGATTATAAAATAATAAAAAACAAAAGTCAAGTTTCAACTGCTTGTAGAAAGCTTTAAATTATGCTATGATGAGAGAAACTAGTTAGAAATGAGGGGAAAAGATGGAGATTCGTTTAGCTTTTCCAAACGAAGTAGATGCGATTATGCAGGTGATGGAGGATGCTAAAAAGTGCTTAGCTGAGTCTGGTAGCGACCAGTGGCAAAATGGCTATCCAAATGCAGATATCATTATTGATGATATCATCTCTGGTCAAGCTTATGTGGCATTGGGAGAGGGAGAACTGGTAGCCTATGCTGCTGTGACCAAGAGCCCAGAGAAAGCCTATGAAGCTATTTATGAAGGGAGTTGGCAGGGGGGAGAATCAGAATATCTGGTCTTTCACCGTATCGCTGTGGCAGCAGATGTCCAAGGACAAGGTGTTGCTCAGACTTTCCTAGAAGGCTTGATTGAAGGTTTTGATTATCTAGATTTTCGTTCAGATACGCATGCACAAAACAAGGCCATGCAGCATATCTTTGAAAAGCTGGGCTTCCAACAGGTCGGTAAGGTTCCAGTTGATGGGGAACGTTTGGCCTATCAGAAATTAAAAAAATGAAGCAGAATAAGTACGCAAAAATGCTCTACCCGTCGCCAATTGGAACCTTATCCTTAGTTGCTGACGAGCAATATCTGTATGGAATTTGGGTACAGGACCAAACTCATTTTGAGAGGGGAATCGCTGGACATAGTATAGAAATAGTTAAGAAACATCCTGTCCTAGACCAGGTTATTTCCTATTTAGATACCTATTTCGAAGGCAGTGTTCAGGATCTATCTGACTTACCTTTGGCTCCTATTGGAACAGATTTTGAAAAGCGGGTCTGGGCTTACTTACAGGCCATTCCTTATGGTCAAACAGTGACGTACGGTCAAATAGCTCGAGACTTGCAGGTGCCCTCTGCCCAAGCGATTGGCGGAGCAGTGGGGCGTAATCCCTGGTCCATCCTCGTCCCCTGTCACCGAGTGCTAGGGTCAGGAAATCGTCTGACAGGCTATGCTTCGGGAGTTGAAAAGAAAGCCTGGCTCTTGGAGCATGAAGGCGTAGCATTTCAAGAAAATAAAAAATAGAAAGAAAAGAAGATGTTAGAATTTATCGAATACCCAAAATGTTCAACTTGTAAGAAAGCAAAAAATGAATTGGATCAACTTGGACTGGAATACCAAGCTGTCCACATCGTAGAAGAAACACCAAGTGAAGACGTGATTTTGAAGTGGTTGGAAACTTCCGGTTTTGAAGTGAAACAGTTTTTCAATACCAGCGGGATCAAATACCGTGAACTGGGCTTGAAAGATAAGGTGGGAAGTTTGTCAAAACAAGAAGCAGCCAAGCTTCTAGCGAGTGATGGTATGTTATTGAAACGTCCAATTTTGGTGGAGAATGGTGCTGTTACACAAATTGGCTATAGAAAAACCTATGAGGACTTAGGTTTGAGATAGTTTTTATTTATCTCCTTGATAGGTAAAATATATAGCCTCCCTGTTTTAAAGTGTGATAAACTAGAAGATAGATAAAGTCCGAGCAGCCCGTAGCAAATAATTTGCTTGCGAGCAGAAGTATGATAGAATGAATCATTATCAGGAGAGGATGTTTTTATGACTGTTACAACATTTTTAGCATCAGATTGGTACCAAAGTTTGATGCAACTCATTCCGGATGGTAAGCTCTTTAGTTTGCGTTCGGTCTTTGATGGAATTCCAAGGATTGTCCAACAACTGCCTACAACCTTGATGTTGACGCTTGGAGGTGCACTCTTTGGTTTGCTACTTGCCCTAATTTTTGCCATTGTTAAGATCAATCGTGTTAAGATTTTATATCCCTTGCAGGCCTTTTTCGTCAGCTTCTTAAAAGGTACCCCAATCCTAGTTCAACTTATGTTGACCTACTACGGAATTCCTTTGGCACTGAAAGCTATCAACCAACAATGGGGAACTGGTCTCAATATCAATGCGATTCCAGCGGCACTTTTTGCGATTGTGGCCTTTGCTTTTAATGAGGCGGCTTATGCAAGTGAAACGATTCGTGCAGCCATCCTTTCTGTTAATCCAGGTGAAATTGAGGCGGCACGCAGTTTGGGTATGACTCGTGCGCAAGTATACCGTCGCGTGATTATTCCAAATGCGGCGGTAGTTGCGACACCGACTTTGATTAACTCCCTTATCGGTTTGACCAAGGGAACTTCTCTAGCCTTTAGCGCAGGTGTTGTGGAGGTCTTTGCCCAAGCTCAGATTTTAGGTGGAGCAGATTATCGTTATTTTGAACGTTTCATCTCCGTTGCTCTTGTCTATTGGGTAGTCAATATCGGAATTGAAAGCCTCGGTCGCTTTATCGAGAAGAAAATGGCTATCTCAGCACCGGATACAGTGTCTACAGATGTGAAAGGAGACCTTCGTTAATGATTAAGATTTCGAATTTAAGCAAATCCTTTTCAGGACAGACAGTCTTGGATCATCTGAACTTGGAAATCCAAAAAGGTGAGGTAGTGGCTTTGATTGGTTCATCTGGAGCTGGGAAATCAACCTTTCTTCGTAGTTTGAATTACCTTGAAACTCCAGATAGTGGAACGATTCAGATTGACAATTTTAAAGTTGATTTTTCTCAGATTAGCCAAGAAGAGATCCTAACCCTTCGTCGCAAGTTGTCCATGGTTTTCCAACAGTTTAATTTGTTTGAACGACGAACAGCTCTTGACAATGTCAAGGAAGGTTTGGTTGTCGTTAAAAAATTATCGGACGAGGAAGCAACAAAAATCGCCAAGGAAGAGTTGGCCAAGGTTGGTCTTTCTGACCGTGAAAACCATTATCCTCGCCATTTATCAGGTGGACAAAAGCAACGGGTTGCCCTCGCGCGTGCGCTTGCTATGAAACCAGATGTCTTGCTCTTGGACGAGCCCACTTCAGCCCTTGACCCAGAGTTGGTCGGTGAAGTAGAAAAGTCTATTGCAGACGCTGCCAAGTCAGGTCAGACCATGATTTTGGTCAGTCACGATATGTCTTTTGTAGCCCAAGTGGCAGACAAGGTTTTATTCCTAGATAAAGGGAAAATCATCGAGTCTGGCACACCGGATGAAATCATCAATCATCCGAAAGAAGAACGGACAAAAGAATTCTTTGCTAGTTACAAACGGACTTATATTTGATATAATAGAAAAAGGAAAACTCAGTTAGTTGGACTAGCTGAGTTTACTCTTTAAAAAAGATAGAAACGAGAGAGATCATGCTACTGCATCTATTTTCTTTGTATTTCGAGAGTTTGATCTTAACGACCATCCTTGTCGTGATTTTTCTGGGGATTTGGATCGGATTGAGAGCCATGTCTGGTGTAGACAAGACAGCCAAAGCTCGCCAAGCTCATCTCTATGATATGATTATGATTGGAGTTTTGGTCGTTCCAGTGTTATCCTTTGCCGTCATGAGTTTGCTCTTGGTTTTCAAGGCATAATCCTTGCGTGACTAGCAAGAATGAGTTAGAATAAAGATAGTTACAACAAGAAAGAAGGAATCGAAATGTACGATACGATTATTATCGGTGCTGGACCTGCGGGAATGACCGCTGCCTTATATGCTGCTCGCAGCAATCTGAAAGTGGCTTTGATTGAAGGTGGTCTGCCAGGCGGGCAAATGAATAACACATCTGATATTGAAAACTATCCAGGTTATGCCAACATCAGTGGACCTGAATTGGCTGAAAAGATGTTTGAACCACTTGAAAACCTTGGAGTGGAGCATCTTTATGGCTATGTTGAAAATATTGAAGACCAGGGTGACTATAAGAAGGTCATCACTGATGATCAAGTTTACGAAACCCGTACTGTCATTGTAGCAACTGGGTCAAAACACCGTCTTTTGGGTGTTCTCGGAGAAGAAGAACTGAACAGTCGTGGTGTTTCTTACTGTGCAGTCTGTGATGGAGCTTTCTTCCGTGACCAAGACTTGCTCGTAGTTGGTGGTGGAGATTCAGCAGTAGAAGAAGCCCTCTTCTTGACTCGCTTTGCCAAGTCCGTCACTATTGTTCACCGTCGAGATGAACTTCGTGCCCAAAAGGTTTTGCAAGACCGTGCTTTTGCAAATGAGAAAGTCAACTTTATCTGGAATTCTGTTGTCAAGGAAATCAAAGGTGAAAACCGAGTAGAATCTGTAATTTTTGAAAATGTGAAAACGGGTCAAGTAACAGAGCAAGCCTTTGGTGGTGTCTTTATCTATGTTGGTTTGGATCCTGTTAGCGATTTTGTTAAAGAATTGAATATTCAAGACCAGGCAGGCTGGATCGTAACAGACAATCACATGAAAACTGCCGTTGATGGTATCTTTGCGGTTGGGGATGTTCGCCAGAAAGACCTTCGCCAAGTGACAACAGCAGTTGGAGATGGGGCTATCGCGGGTCAAGAAGCCTATAAATTTATCACAGAACATAGTTAAGAAAAAAGTTTCCAATCACTTGATTGGAAACTTTTT
This sequence comes from Streptococcus oralis, assembly GCF_001075675.1. GTDB lineage: Bacteria > Bacillota > Bacilli > Lactobacillales > Streptococcaceae > Streptococcus > Streptococcus oralis_V. The sequence continues at coordinate 4,909 of NZ_JUNW01000030.1, read as the reverse complement.
TATAGTCGGTTTCGGAAAACTTCGTACATGAGAATGGCTGCAGCAACACTGGCATTGAGGCTTTGAACATGTCCATTCATGGGAATGGTAACCATCTCATCGACCTGTTTTTTGATGTTGCTGGAGATGCCTTTTCCTTCATTTCCGATGATGAGGGCGATTTTCCCTTTTGTATTCCACTTGTGGCAAGGGGTACCGTTCATATCCGTTCCAAAGGTCCAGAAGCCTTCATCCTTGAGTTTGTCTAGGGTTTGACTGAGGTTGGTCACTCGCGCAATCGGTACATGCTCAATAGCACCTGTAGCCGTTTTGGCAACGACAGGAGTCACTCCGACAGCACGGTGCTTGGGAATGATGACACCTGAAACATTGGTCGCATCGGCTGTTCGCAAGATTGAACCCAGATTATGGGGGTCAGTTAACCCGTCCAGAATCAATAGCAAAGGATTTTCTTCTTGACGCGTTTTTGCAAGGATGTGATCTAGCTCGCTATAGGCAAATTCGGAAACTCGAAGGACAAAACCTTGATGAACAGCGCCTTCGGTCATCTCAGACAGGGATTTTTTTGAAGTCCAAGAAATGGATACCTTCTTTTCTGTAGCCAGTTCCTTTACTTTTTCAACATTCTTACCTCGAAGATCTTCTTGGAGGTAAAGTTTATTTCCAGTGTTTGCAAGGAGGGCTTCTGTAACGGCGTGGACGCCATAGACAATATCATTTGTTTTCATGCCTCTATTATAACACAAAACCCCGTCTTGCAACGGGATTTTCTTTATTCCAGAATCAGTAAACCATCTTTAACAGCAAATGGATCTTTCTCATTGATACGATCGTAAAACATGATTCCGTTTAGATGATCAATTTCATGTTGGACAACGATAGAGTTGTAACCTTTGAGCTTGATACGGTGTTTTTCGCCGTCCTTGTCAAAGTAATCAACAGTGACACGAGCATGACGGACAACATAGCCAGGCACATTTCGGTCAACAGAAAGACAACCTTCTCCTTCGCCAAGAGCAGCGTCCTGAACAGAGTGAGAGACGATTTTTGGATTGTACATAACAGCTTGCAAGTCGTAGGTTTCCTGTGGAGTTTCACCTTCTTCCACAATATTGGGAACTAAAACAGCGATAATGCGTTTTGAGATATCCAGCTGGGGAGCGGCCAATCCAACTCCACCGCGGAGCCCCATCTTTTCAGCCATAACAGGATCTTGGGAATGTTTGAGGAATTGCATCATCTTTTCACCAAGGATGATTTCCTGGTCAGACAGTGGGAAAGTGACCTCCTCAGCAACTGCGCGAAGCGTCGGATTCCCCTCGCGGATAATATCGTTCATATCAATTAAGTGAGCAGCTTTTGTAATACGTTCTATAGCAGACATTTTCTCTCCTTTCATTACATCTACATGATAACACAAAATAGGCGAGAAAGAAAGTCGCAGAAGTTCCTAAAAAATAATATAATAAACGCTATTCCTCTTTTGTCTGTGGTATAATAAAAGAAAAGACTTGCACCAAAAAGCAAGGGGGAATAAAGATGGAAAAGCGACAAGATAGACGGTCTCATGGACCTATTGATGGATTGTTGGGGAAAAGTATTGGTTTCTTTCGGAATTATAAATCCTGGACCAATGCTCAGTTTATTATTGTGTTACTGCTTGCAGTTGCCTTGTCCATGGGGGGGAACTTGTTAGTTCGAGCAGTACAAGGCAACAAGGGAACGAGTCCTAGTAGTCAAACTCTTGATTCTACAAGTAAATCTAGTCAATTCAAGGAAAATGATTCTGACGAAAAGACAGCCCGTATCATGGCAAACGGTGATCTTCTTTATCATATCCCTATCTACCGAACAGCTCTAAAAGAAGATGGGACTTATGATTTTCATGAAAATTTTGAGTATGTCAAGCCTTGGCTCAAACAAGCGGACTTGGTGATTGGTGACTTTGAAGGAACTGTGAACAAGGACCACTATTTAGCAGGTTATCCTCTTTTTAATGCACCTGGTGAGGTGATGAATGCGATCAAGGATGCAGGCTATCAAGTTCTAGACTTGGCCCACAATCACATCCTAGATTCTCAGATAGAGGGAGTGGTCTCAACAGCTCAAGCTATTAAAAAGGCAGGAATGACACCTATCGGAGTTTACACACATGAATCCCGTGACCAAGCCCCTATAGTCATCAAGGAAGTCAATGGTATCAAGGTAGCTCTCTTGGCCTATTCCTATGGCTTTAATGGCATTGAACAATCTATTTCCCAAGAGGACTATAATCGCTATCTTTCTGACTTAGACGAAGAAAAGATGAAGGCAGAAATCGAGCGTGCAGAGAAAGAAGCGGATATCACTGTTGTTATGCCTCAGATGGGAATTGAGTACCAGCTAGAACCAACGGAAGAACAAAAGACACTGTACCACAAGATGGTGGACTGGGGAGCCGATATTATCTTTGGAGGGCATCCTCACGTCGTTGAACCTGCCGAAACGGTTGAAAAAGATGGTGACAAAAAACTGATTATCTATTCCATGGGGAATTTCCTTTCAAACCAGCGCATTGAAACCATGCAAGACGAGGGAAATGCCAAGTGGACAGAGCGCGGTGTTCTTATGGATGTGACCATTAAGAAAAAAGATGGAAAGACAAGGATTGAAACCGCCAAAGCGCATCCTACTTGGGTCAATCGGACACCCAAAGGGACATACTCCCCAGAAGGATATCCTCTCTTCCTCTATCAGACCTATATCTTGGAGGACTTCATTGAAGGGGGACGTTACCGTGAGCAGTTGGATGAGGCGACCAAGGAACGAATTGACACAGCTTATAAAGAAATGAATGAACATGTAGGGTTGAAGTGGTAGGTACTCGCCCTAAAGGAGACGAGATGACGATTAAATTGATTGCAACAGATATGGATGGAACCTTGCTGGATCCAAGAGGGCAACTGGACTTGCCACGTTTAGAAAAGATTTTAGACAAATTAGATGAACGAGGTATCCGTTTTGTCATTGCGACGGGGAATGAAGTCCATCGGATGAGGCAATTATTAGAACACTTGGCGAGTCGAGTAGTCCTTGTTGTTGCCAACGGTGCGCGGATATTTGAGTATGATACATTACTTCAAGCACAGACCTGGGATGATGTTATGGTTGACAAGGCTCTCCTTCATTTTAAAGGGAGGGAGTGTCGAGATCAGTTCGTCGTCACTAGTATGAACGGGAGTTTTGTCAAGGAAGGAACGGTTTTTACAGACCTGGAAAAATTTATGACTCCAGAGATGATTGAAAAACTTTACCAAAGGACCAATTTTGTGGATGAGCTAAACTCAGACCTCTTTGGAGGAGTATTAAAGATGAGCATGGTTGTTGGAGAGGAACGTTCTAGTGCAGTTTTGCAAGAAATCAATGACCTCTTTGATGGTCGTGTAAGAGCTGTTTCTAGCGGTTATGGCTGTATCGATATCCTGCAAGCTGGGGTTCACAAGGCTTGGGGATTGGAAGAATTACTCAAGCGCTGGGATTTGACATCAGAACAAATCATGGCTTTTGGTGATAGCGAAAATGATGTTGAAATGTTGGAGATGGCTGGAATTGCCTATGCTATGGAAAATGCTGACGATGAGGCCAAGGCAGTTGCAACTGCCCTAGCTCCAGCTAACAGCCAAGGAGGCGTTTATCAGGTTCTAGAAAATTGGTTAGAGAAAGAGGGATAAGGTGGCAGTACAGTTATTAGAAAATTGGCTCCTAAAAGAGCAAGCAAAAATTCAAACCAAGTATCGTGAACTCAATCAGATTTCTCTTTTAGAACCAGATATGATTTTTATCGGCGATTCGATTGTAGAATACTACCCTTTGCAAGAATTACTCGGGACTGCCAAGACGATTGTTAATCGAGGCATCCGAGGTTACCAGACGGGGCTTCTACTAGACAATCTTGATGCCCATCTTTATGGTGATGCTGTCGATCAAATTGTTCTCTTAATTGGGACAAACGATATCGGAAAAGATATTCCCATGAATGAAGCCTTGGATAATCTTGAAGGTGTGATTCAATCGCTTAACCGAGATTATCCGCTGTCACAAATAAAGCTTGTTTCTATTCTGCCAGTCAATGAAGGAGAAGAATACAAGCAGACAGTTTACATTCGTAACAATGAAAAAATCAGAGAATGGAATCAAGCCTATGAGGCTCTAGCCTCCGCCTATATGCAAGTAGATTTTCTACCAATTTATGATAGTTTGACAGATTCAGAAGGACAACTTCAATCAGCCTATACAACGGATGGTCTCCATCTAAGTGTAGCTGGTTATCAAGCCTTATCAGATGCTTTGAAAACGTATCTTTTCTAAAGAATTGGCTTGATTTTGCAATTTTTATGAAGATAGGTTATAATAGTTCTAACATCCTGGGGTCGTTACGGATTCGACAGGCATTATGAGGCATATTTTGCAACCCGTGTGGCGACGTAAACGCTCAGTTAAATATAACTGCAAAAAATAACACTTCTTACGCTCTAGCTGCCTAAAAACCAGCAGGCGTGACCTGATTTGGATTGCTCGTGTTCAATGACAGGTCTTATGATTAGCGAGATACGATCAAGCCTTGTCTAGTGGTTTGATAAGAGATTAATAGACTCGCAGTTCCTAGGCTTGAGTTATGTGTCGAGAAGCTGTTAAAACAATACATAACCTATGGTTGTAGAAAAATATGTTGGCAGGTGTTTGGACGTGGGTTCGACTCCCACCGGCTCCATCATCAATAGGATTTTTGGGATTATTTCGTCAAATTGTATCCTTTATTGTATCCTTTATTGTATCCTATTTGTTTTAGTTTGCTAGTGGAGAATTACTTAAGAGGCTGAAGAGGACGGTTTGCTAAATCGTTAGGTCGGGTAACCGGCGCGGGGGTTCG
>NZ_JUNW01000029.1:0-790 GCF_001075675.1 Streptococcus oralis | reverse complement strand
CACTTCGAACTTACCAACATTTGGTACTTCTTTCACAGTTGTACCATTGTCAAATAGTGGTGTTGAATCAGCTGAGAATGGAACTGAGTCATGGCCTGGCGTGAAGGTCACTTTACCTTCTTGGACCTGTCCTTGCAGACCTTCTGTCTTATCACCTGAACCTGTTGGTGTTACTTTCGTAAATTCTGGACTGTAAGTCGCAGTAACTGGAGTGCCATTCTTATCCACACGTTTCACTGTAACTGGATCTGGATTCCCTACAAACTGCTTGTCTGGTGTGAAGGTTACAGTTCCGTCTGGTGCAATCGTGTAGGTTCCTTGGCCTGGAATATTCTTTTCCTTGCTTCCATCTTCAAAGGTTGGCTCAACCGCTTCATCGATTGGAACCAGTGGATCGCCACCTTGGAAGGTTGGAGTACCCGTTTGTGGAAGTCCTTGAGGACCTGTGCTCGTTGCGCCAGTTCCTGTTGGTGTCACTTTCGTAAATTCTGGACTATAGGTCGCAGTAACTGGAGTCCCATTCTTATCTACGCGTTTGACTGTGACTGGATCTGGGTTTCCGACAAACTGCTTGTCTGGTGTGAAGGTCACTGTACCATCTGGCGCAATCGTGTAGGTTCCTTGACCTGGAATAGTCTTCTCCTTGCTTCCATCTGCGAAAGTTGGCTCTACTGTTTCATCGATTGGAACCAGTGGATCACCACCTTGGAAAGTTGGGGCGCCTGTTTGAGGAACACCTTGAGGGCCTGTGCTGGTTGCGTTAGTGCTGGTTGGAACTACTTCTTTCACC
>NZ_JUNW01000028.1:0-658 GCF_001075675.1 Streptococcus oralis | reverse complement strand
TGTGCTGGTTGCGTTAGTGCTGGTTGGAACTACTTCTTTCACCACCGCTTGGTACTTGACAGTAACAGGAGTTCCGTTGACATCCACTCGAGTCAATTCAAGCTCTGGTGTTTCACCCTTGAACTGTTTATCAGGAGTGAAGGTCACCTTACCATCTGCGTCCACTTCGAACTTACCAACATTTGGCACTTCTTTCACAGCTGTCCCATTGTCAAATAGTGGTGTTGAATCAGCTGGGAATGGAACTGAGTCATGGCCTGGAGTGAAGGCCACTGTACCTTCTTGGACCTGACCTTGCAGACCCTCTGTCTTATCACCTGTACCAGTTGGGGTTACTTTCGTAAACTCTGGACTGTACGTCGCAGTCACTGGAGTGCCATTCTTATCCACACGTTTCACTGTAACTGGATCTGGGTTTCCAACAAACTGTTTGTCTGGTGTGAAGGTGACTGTACCGTCTGGTGTAATCGTGTAAGTTCCTTGACCTGGAATAGACTTCTCTTTGCTTCCATCTGCGAAGGTTGGTTCAACGGTTTCATCGATTGGAACCAGTGGATCACCACCTTGGAAGCTTGGAGTGCCTGTTTGTGGAACACCCTGAGGGCCTGTGCTGGTTGCGTTAGTGCTGGTTGGAACTACTTCTTTCACCACCGCTTGG
>NZ_JUNW01000027.1:0-94146 GCF_001075675.1 Streptococcus oralis | reverse complement strand
GACCCGAGCGATGGATACCAGCTCCTTGATAAAGTCTGGCTGGTTGACCTTGAGCTCTGCAAACTCATCTGAGATGAGAAAGAGATGAGGGAGCGGTTCTGTCGCTTCTCCGTTTTTAAATTTCTTCTGGTATTGATTGATATGGTTGACTTCAAACTCTCCAAAGAGTCGTTCACGACGATGGATCTCCGCATTGATCGAAGCCAGAGCCCGCATAGATTGGGCACCATCCAAGTTGGTAATCGTCCCCAAGAGATGGGGTAGGTTTTTAAAGAGATTGGCCATCCCACCACCCTTATAGTCGATCAGCAAGAAAGCCACATCATGAGGGTGGAAGTTAACAGCGAGGGATAGGATATAGGATTGGATGGTTTCTGACTTCCCTGATCCAGTCGTCCCTGCGATCAAACCATGAGGTCCATGGGCTTTTTCATGCAGATTGAGCTGAACCAGGTCATCCTGACCACGCAGACCAATTGGCACAGCCAAACTCTTGTAAGGTGCGTTCTTTTTCCAACGGCTCGATACCTGCAAATCCTCAAAGGTCTCCGCCCCATACATTTCCATAAAGGTCACAGAATCTGGGATCGAACTCTTAAGATTTTGGAGGTGATTGAGCGGAGCCAAGGTACGGGCGATCCGCTCCTTGTCATAATCTGCTGGGAAATGATCCAAACGGAAGTCCGTCTCTTTCAAAACTCCTTCTTCCATGACCAGTTGGCCTGTATTACGGTCCTTGATATTGATCACTGTCTGGATGTTCTCAGACAAGGAACTCATGACATCCTCTACAAAGATGAGAGAACAGCCTAATTCCGTTGGATCTTCGGTAAAGAACTCCATGATGATATGATCCAAAATCAACTTTTCATCGGTCACTAAAACCACGTAATGGGGATGGAAGAGGGTGCTCTCCTTGTGGGATGCTTCTTCCTTTTGACTACGGCGTAGTTTCAAGATCTGGTTCAAACTATTCAGAACTTGGTCCCGTGTTCGTTGATTGTAGACAAAACCGCGGACATTGAGTTCTTGCAGTTTAGCATGAGGAAGCCAACGCATCCAAGACCATTGCTCTTTTTCCTCTTCAGGCAGGATCGTAATAAACTGCACATCATGATAAGAATGGAAAGTCGCTAGCTGCATCACCAAAAGCTGCAGTTGTTCTAGAACGAGATTTCTAGGTCCAATATAACCCACTGGTCCATGGCTGAGGTTTGCCGGGATTGGCATATCTGGGATCTTTTTGTGACGACTATAGAGAGCGTAACCCTCTTCTTCTAGAGCATCCTTCTTACCGCTACGCTCCTGTTGACCGTATTTCAAGTCATAGCTAGTCGGCATTTTCCCAAGTCCCAAACGATAGTATAAAAAGTCAAAATGCAAGGGAGTCTTTTCATAAATCCGGTGATTGTAACTCTCAACCAAGTCCGTCAACTCTAAAATCGTTGGAAAATGATAGTGCATCCCTTCTTTTTGTTCTCGTTCCAGACGAGTCAATTCCTTGACCTTATCTTTCAGGTAAAGACGATAGAGATCGACCCGTTCCTTCTTATCAGCCTTGTACTTTTTACGATTTTTGATGAAACCACGGATAGAAAAAATCATTGTGGTTATGGACATCCCTACTGTCGCAAGAATATAGATCCCTCGAGGTTGAATTAAGGTGATTAAGACGGTTACTCCGACCATCATCAGAGGAGGAACGATCAGCTTTAACAGTTCATCGCTCGGTTTAACCGGTTCCTGGCCTGGGGGATTGATCAAGATTTTATCCTCGCTGCCACGATAGATGATCCGTGGAGAACGATGATAATCTGGATAATCTTCATAAAAACCATATCGAGATGGTTCTCTCAGAGTCAGTTGCGGCCCAACTTGGGCAGGACCCTGAACCCATACTTCATCTGGATAGAACTTGATCGTCACCGCCCCTAGACTCAACTCATCTCCAAAACCAATCAATTGCTGGTCCATTTGTTCCAGATGATTATTTCGATAAAATGCGCCTTTTAGTCGAGTTAGCTTCCATTGATTTTGGGATTTTTGGAGTAAGAGTTCAACATCTCCATCTAGTGTGATCAACGCACCTCTTTGAGAGCCAATCTGAAACTCTGATAAATCCAAAAGGTCATAAACCCTTGGCTCCCCTTCTCGGAGATAAAAGACGACCTCACCCAAACGCAGACCATCTTTCAAGAGTCCTGCTTCATCGTCATACTGATAAAAGACCTCGTCACCATCGACCTTAAGCTGAATCGATCTTTCCTGTTGAGAAAGGTAGACTTGGGCCTTTTCAGTCGCCCCGATCAAGACCGTCTTATCTGCACCCAGTTCTACTTCATAACGCAGACCTTGGCTGTAGAAAATGATTTGTTTTTTCATAATTTCTCTCCTTGGTCTACTTTAATTGCTAGAGGAGCTACTTGGAACAGGTTTCTTCTCAGATGACGGTTTGCTTTCAGAAGCCTTGTCTTGCGGATTAGGAGTTGTAGAAGCATTGGAGCTTGATTCACTCGTTAGTAGCTCACTTCGACTGTCCCAGTATTTCTTATACTCGCTTTCCAAAGTATTCAACTTACTTTCACGGTCTTTCCCTGACAAGTTGCCATCTTCTCGAACCTGCTTGATTTCCTGAGTCAAAGCATAGAGAATCAAGTCACTGTCGTTAATCCGTTTCGCAATATCAAGAGCCTCTTCAAAACGATTGCGCCCAACCTGGATCCAGTAAGTCAAATAAAGCTCATCTGACTTGAGTGTTACGTTGTTCAAGATGACTTTCTTTTGTTCAGAAGAAAATTCCAACCCCTGAATATAAGAGTAAGCCAACTCATACTTTTGCGTATTCGGTAAGCTAGCTGGATCAATTCTCTCTAATTCTGTAATAACACCACTATAATCCACTTTAATAAAGGCAGTATCTGCCTGCAACATCTTTTCTTTGAAAGGATTTTGCACAAAAATCAGATAGATCAGTGGAACAATTAGCAAGACAACGCTGGCTGTTAACCAAATCGTTGCCAGTTTAAAGACACGATGGCGTCTACTTGGAACCAAGACCAAATCTGCTCGTTCTTTCGCAGCCTTCTCCGTGTAGTACTTCTCCAAAACAGCTACTGCAGCCTCTATATCATCTGCCTGACATAGATCATTTAAGAAATCTGGAAAGGTCTCTAATTCCAAGGAACCATTATAAAGATCCATGAAATCCAAATCGCTAAATAGTGTTACTGTAAAACATTTAGCCTGGCGTAAAAAATCTTCTGAGGATATGGATTGAGGAACCATCAGACCAGGAATTCCACGATAAGCAATCTTAGCCTGAGCATCCTTGGTAATAAAGAGATTTACTGGGTGCAAAAGGAAAGTCACAGGTAACTCCAAAGCGCCCTCTAGACTAAAAACGTTTAGGGCCAAACGGATTCTTTCCGAAATGGTACGTTCCTTTATTTCCTCATAAGTCAGTCCATGAGCTTCGACTTGATAGGAGAAGGTGACACTATCCTCATCAGACACCATCGATTGCTCCAAAAAGAATGGATGATGCAAATCCAATAGTAAGAGTTCCCGTAAATCTTGACTCGCAACATCTGAACGTTTGAGTTTTAATTCCCAGTTTGTTTCATTTTTTTCATAGACAAACGACTGTCCACCAAATTCAAATTTTTCTTCAGCCACCTATATCTCCTCAATTTCTACTAAATCTCCTGTCGTCATAGGATAATCAGACAGATGTTTCCCTTCATCAATCAACAAACCTTTATTGACAATTCTTAATTGATATTTTTTTCGCTTGATACCTGGATTAAAAATCGTATCCACTTCTCGCACCAGCCGGCGCACTTCAATTCGCCGTGGAATGCGAATATCCACATCTCTTTCTCTCAAACGTAGGGTAATATTGATATGTTGCTCCACCTTTTACACGCCTCCTATGTCTGGTTTATCCTTTTCTAAGTTATTTAGACAGACTAGTTGTAAAATTAGTCCATCCCTTCTACCATCACACGATAACTCATTACTGCCGTTGCTCCAAAAAGCAAGAAAATCAACACCACATAGAATATCTCCGGAAGAAAGTCATTCAGACCACCTTTTTCTACATGGCCTATATTTGTTTGGAACTTGATTGTTTTTTGAGCATTGGGCTGAAACAACTGTTCTTCAGAAGATTTTTTCACTGGTCTCTGTATAGCAGAAAACAGTTGGCCCCTTTCTGTGATCAACTGTTCCTCTTGATGCTGTTGCATGTCCTGCAACCTCTTTTGAGTCGCTTCATTAAAAAGCTCCTTGATTTGTTCAGACTGTAGACCAAATTTCAATCCCTCTTTCTTTTCAAGTCGGGAATCATCAATCTGCAGACTGTTATCCTTCAAATCATCTGCAGCAGCCCCAGAGACTGCTGCACATGTTACTAAGGTAAGAAGGAAAAGAATGATTTTCTTCATATTTCTAATTTCTATTCTTTCTCAGCTTGGCTTGCTTGAAACCACAAACTACTTTCTCTGATAAAAACATTTATAACAAGTAAAACTGCTATGATAACAATCGTTGCAACAAAAGCGATAATTGCCGCTGGATGTCCATCAAAGTATCCTGAGAGCAAACCTTCTAATATCGATAACGCATTGAGATTTTTGATAAATGCTGGGAAACCAGTTAGACTTGCTGTTGTCCCAATAGCATTTGATAGGTAGACAAAGCTAATCATCATAAAGAAGGAGAGTCCCATACCAATCACTCGGAAATGTTTAAGCAATAGATATTGTCCTTGAATCAGTACAAATGCGGCTAAAACAATTAATAGAACCCAAGATGGTTGATATTCACGGCCAACCTGTAGCCGAACACTTGATACAACACCAACTACCAATCCGACAACGAGACTTAAAGCAGATAGGATGGTTACCGTCATCAAGTCTGTATCATGTAACTTATCAAGTTTGAACTTATCTTTGACTTTGCGAATAACGTTTTGAGTTGCAAACAGATAGGCTGTAAAGAGGCTAACAATCTCCAATAGTAAAATCCATGTAAATGGACGGTAAACATTGACAGTCGCTTTTACTGAAGTAGAATTTTGGGTAACAGGATTGGATAAGAAGTTCAACAATACTTCGTTTGGCACCCCATTTTGATAGGCATTATTCAGAACCTTCACAAAGGATTCTACAAAGTTTCCATTGTTAGTCAATTCTTCGTTAAACTGCGTCATCAAGGAGTCAGCATCCTGCGACAACTTTTCAGTACTTGTTTGAGCATTTGACAATTCACGATTAAACTTACCTAAAGTCTCATTAACAGACTCAGCCGCCTTGACATTGCTTTGAGAAGACTCCTTCACACCCGTAGTTTCTGACAAGAGAGCTGCATAATCCGAATTTAGGGTGGCCAATTGTTTATCAGTCTCTTCAAAAGCAGAATTGCTCCCCCCTTGCTTCTCAACCAAATCCTTTAGCTTTCCTTCCAACTGCTCGTACAACTCTAACTGTTTCTTGATTTTTGTATCCAATTCTTGGTTGGTAGTCAAAACATCCTGCACATTTTTTTCTAAAACAGGCTTGAGAGTAGTCAATTCTGATAAGGCTTTATCTACTTTCCCTTTGACACCATCAGTTTCTTTATCGCTAGCAGGTGTAGTTAAGCTGTCTTCATATTTCTTCAGATTTGAACTAATAGCTTCAAGCCAAATATTTGACAAAGCATCTGTTACATCACTATTTCGTAACTCTTTGACAGCATTGTATGCTTGTCTGAGTGCTTCCACCTTTTGGTAGTCAGAAGCTATTTTCTGAACCTTTTGTCCGTAAGAAACCGCTGCTTGCTGAACGGCTAAGATATCTATCGGAGCACTGACTGCTTGAACATCATTCAAGGAAATATCAACAGTCTTTGGCTCCGTTTTTGGAGCTGGACTTGGAGTCCCGGTTGAACCTGTAGTTGTAGTTGAGGTTGTCTCTGCAACACTATAGGCTACTTTAAAAGTCCCACCCGTCTTCAAATCAATTTCTTGACCAAACTCAACTGGTGTACCATCATAAGTGACTGAGTGAACTGTCACTCCTGATTCAGCTTTCCATGATACCTTAGCCTTTGTTCCTGTTCGTCCAACAGCACTCGTACTCGTGATTGCCAGATCTTCCAAATTCTTCAAATCAGTCGAATTGATTTCGTCACTAGGCTCTTTGATTGTTTTTAATTCAGTATAGTTTACAGAAGGAATTGTGATTGGTGTCATACCAAAACCACTAAATTCTTTTCCACTAAAGTCTTCTTTTGGTAATTCTGAGATTGCAGAAGCCAACTGCTCTTTGAGAGATTCTACAGCCTTCTCTAGGTCCTTGTTTGCAGCTTTATCCAAAAATTGCTTAAGAGTGATGTTACTCTTCTCACTTGTTCCATAGTAAGCAGCTAATTTCTCATCAATAAAGTTATGAATATCCTTTTTATGATTTTCAAACTTGGTTCTTTCATCTGTTAGATTGTTCTTTAAACTCTCAATCTTTTTGCCGATGCTTTCTGCGACTGTTTTATAGGAAGGTCTAACTTCAGATGACGTACCATCAGAAGATGCTGCTGTTCCATCTATATTAGAAGTCAGACTACCTTGAGCTTTAATTAATTCCTTATAGGTTTCAATTTGTCCCTTAACGTCTTCCCGACTCTGAGAAATGAGCCCAGTGATAACATCCGCATGATTTTTCTTCTCAGTGACCCTATCCTGAAGCAGAGTGTCAAGCTTTTTACCATAGGCAATCTGTGAAACGTCATAACGACCAAAAATCTGAGAATAACTATCCAAACCTGTCTTTAAAGCACTGTTGGCGTCAACAGAAGAACTAGACATACTATAGAGAGTTGGGAAAAGATTTTTAGAGTTGATAGCTGTATTATATAAATTCGTACGATAGTTTCCGATATTGGTCGCTTGTATCTGTGAGCTAGCTTGAACATTCTTTTGTGCTGTATAAAGGTTGTTCAAAATACTAGCCATATACATATCGACTAACTGACCATTCAAATCAGCAACAATGTCTTTCGCTAGTTTATTTGCATCATTTTCTACTTGCAAATTTCCTTGCGCATTCACCTTATAATTAATAGTTGTCTTATCAACATTAATGCTGTTAATATCGAGTATTTTTTCAGAAAAGTCACTAGGAATTGTTAAAACGAGCTGGTATTTCCCACTTTCTAATCCAGTATCTGCAGCTCCACGAGGGACAACAGACCAGTTTTGTGAATTATCACGCTCGATATTTTTTACATAACTAGCACCTAGGTTATACTCTTTTGTATCAACATAGACAGGCTTATCTTCATTTACAATAGCCACATTTAATTTTGTCTGCTGATTAGCCTTTGCATTATTTTCATTGCTAATCGTTGTATTTTTTTGAACAGATATATTCAAAAAAATAATCAATGCAAGCAGCCCTAATGCCAGCAGACTACTTCCTATATATTTAAAAATTCTATTCTTCCTCATATTACTTTAAATTTTCTCCGTCATAAAAAATAGGAAGGCTCTCGCCCTCCTAAAGCCACTTATATAACAAATTAAATTTGTGATGCAAGATCTTGGTCGTTTTGTTCAACAATTTCAGCAACCTTGTTCAACTGTGCATTGATTTCATCAAGCAAAGTTGCAAACTCCTCAATTTTTGGAGACAATTCTGTGAATTGGCGATCAAAGCTCTCAAAAGCAGCACCTTTCCAGTTGTCTCGGATAGTATTTTGCTCTTGAGTCAATGTACGAAGTACTTGTCTTACTTCCTCAGAACCTTGAGTGTACTTTTGAGCAGAGGTGCGCAATTCTTCTGTTGTTAATTGAATTAAAGCCATGTGAAACTCCTTTATATTAATTTATGCCCTCATTATATCAATAATTTGTCTCAATTGCAAGTTTAAAATTCATTTTTTATTCTATTTATAAAAAAATAAGAGCTATTTCCATCTAAAAACTAGTAAGAAGGATTAAATTATCTACTTTTCTTGTATAATTACTTCTTTTTTATCTATAATAACAAACTATAACAAATTCATATCATCCTTCTTTTATAAGGTATATTTGTCAAACGTTCTTTTCTTCTAACTTTCTATGAAAGTTTTTATTCTCTTGATGACGAGCTTCCAACACATTCTCTATACGACTCTTGTAAAGTTGATGATAGTTATCTAAATTGTTCTCTATCTCAAAGATATATGGTTGAATTTCAGCAAAACTACTGTCTCTGCATGCATAGGAAAGCGCCTCTAGGAGATGATCCGTCTCCCTACTAAACTTGCGGAAATTATCATCCAAATCCATCTCTAAACGCTCTAAGTCTCGTAATTTACGATTATGCTCATCCTCTAGTTTCTGAAGTTCCTTTTTATCCATGACGAGTTTTCTCCTAGTTTTTGATCGGACTTTGTAAAGTAGGGGTTTGCATGGTCTGGGTCAAGTAAGTTTCGGCAGCATCAGCGGCCTTGCCCTCAAATCCACCCTTAATATTGTTTACATAAGTCTTAGAGGCGAACTCTTGCATATCTGAGGCTGCTTCTTGCAACTTTTTAGCTAACTCCACTCCTTTAGCAAGGATTGACAGTTCTTTTGCAGTTACCAAGGCCCTGACTGCTTGGCGTTCTTGTTCCTTCATTCTTTCTTTGAAGCCTCTGTCGAGTTGCTCTCTTGTAATTAAAGTATCCTCATCCGTTAGGACTAACATTTTTTCCCCTCCATGTTTGTTTTACATCCGCCAATAGATTGTTAAAATCTTCAGCACTATTTGTATCTATGGTTTCAAAGGAACCACTAGCTTTAACCAAGCTCTCCCCTAGTTGCTCGATTTGTGTCAGGAAGGATGTTGCTGCTGTCTTCGTGTCACTTGCAACGCCTTCATCCCAAAAGCTTGTTGTGTCAAAACCAGAAAGTAGATTTGTAACTTCTGAACTTGACAAATATCCAACCATGTCAAAGGCTGTCTGTCTTGTTTCTTTTATCATGTTTTGAATATCTTCCTTAGCATCTGAAAGTAAGGTTTTCACAGATTTAACTTTGTCTTCCATGTCAAAATTTGCCAACTGGGCTGCTGTCTGAAGCAACTGAGCTCGGACCAAAATTCTCTTTTCTCCTGTAAGATTGCCATTTCTCAGTTGTTCCTGATAACGAGGAATAGCTTCTCTATCCCATTTTATAGATTCCTGACGAGCTTCTTCGACAATTTTACTATATTCAGTTGTAAAATTCTCGTAAACAGCATAACCAATAGCTGCCTTTATTTTAAACTCACCCCTCATAATGGCATTTAAAACATTTGAGGCTACATTTTCATCGACTCCTAAAGCCCGGAGGGAATCCAACGTTGTCGCTATCAGTCGAGCTAGCTTTTCACCTGCCCTGAGCAATTCTGGGTGAAAATCCTCAGACGCAGTCAATAAATTTCCCTTTCCATCCGATTGGAAAACACCAAAGTCATGGGAACTTTCCGGATCAGTAATCTGGGTATAATGCAAGGGGACAAGGACATTGACTTTACCGACGGGTTTCTTAAGTGGTTCATCGGAGTCCCCAGGTAATTTGGTAATGGTGTGCTCACGGTTGAGCATACCCACGACATCAAAAGGATTGACATAGTACTCGATTTTTTCGCTAATCTTTTTGATTTTCTCATCACTGAGCCCCATTTTCTTTAAGCTCTTTGTCGTGTCTGGACCGTCAAAGAGAACGACTTTGCCGATTTTCTCCAGTTCTTGATCAGTAAGGCCCGCTACCCCTTGCGCAGAGACAATGGTCCCTAAGGAGTGACCTGTGATGTCCATCGTCGCATTTGGAGCCTTTTCGCGCATCTCTGCGATTTTCGTTTTCATTCCTACTGTCGCTAACTTGGCTTGCGGTGTATGGATATGATTGAGAGCGAACTTAGCGTCGTTGTCAATCCAGTCGTTCCAATTTTCTTTACTGATGGCATCACTGCCGCGGATAGTCATATAGGTTTTCTTGGTATCATTAGTCAAGGTTGGCGTATCCGTTAAGTAGTAGGCACTGAAACCAGCTTCATCATCAGTTAACAATCCTTTTTGATAACGTTTGTGATGAATATCCTGCCTCATCCCATTCGCATCAGGAACTGGTATCGATGTGACTTTATAAGTATCTCGCAAATCAGGATCCGGCTGCAAGTAGACTCTACCATTATGGGGAAGATGTTTACCTCCAGGGGTGATTTCTTTTACATTACCATCCTCATCCAAAATATATCCATCATTTGAGAAATCAAATGTTTGTACGTTCGTTGAACTATTTTGAGGAGGAAAATTACTTGGGCGAAAAGTGTAGGCAGCTTGTGCTAAATCTGCATAAAAATTATCAAAGGTTTTTAAATTACTGTTACTCATAAAGATCCCATAAGTTTCCTTTCAAAATTCTTATTGGTTGCATTTGCATAATAACAAGTTTCTCAGGGATTTCATTTACATTACGTTTTAGTGGAAAACCTAATGTAAATTTAGTATCCTTATTATTATTGATTCTACCGTTCACTGTCATCATATAACCTCCGCCTTGAGGAGTTCCATTTCCTACCTGACCAACTTCCATACTATCCCAATCAAATTGGACACTCTCAACTTTTGAATTCCAAGATTTAACGAAGTTCGCCATTTCCTCTTCATGCTCCTTCAGATAAGCCAACTGCTTAGCCCGTGGGCTCAGAGTTATTCCTCCAAATAGATTTGTTTCCTGTGCCATCCATGCGCCTCCTCCAAATACTACAAGGGCTATAACTAGCCAAACCAAAGTACGTCTTTTCATCTTTTTCCTCCTATATAGCGGAATCTAAGTATATTATATCATGAATGTAAAAAAAAATACTTTTAGCAAGTATTGTAAGTCAATAGGGAATGAATGGTGTTAAATTTGAGTAAAAATTATCAAAATTTTTTAAGTTGCTATTAGTCAAGAAGTTTACCCCCAATACGCAACGGACTACCAATTCCAATAGAATTAATTAAAATTTTTCCATCTGTAATCTTAATAATCACACTCCAGCTTGAGTTTGATATATTATTAAATCCTCCATAAACCTGAACAATATCGCCTCCTCCTCCTTGAGGTGTACCATTTCCTATCTTATCCCATTGTGTCTGTTTCCAATCTATTTGAACCGATTCGACTCTAGGATTTAAAGATTTTACAAACTCCTTAATATCCTCTTCATGCTCCTTTAGATAAGCCAACTGCTTGGCTCGTGGGCTTAGAAATAGATTTGTTTCTTGTGCTAACCATGCGCCACCTCCAAAGACCACAATGGACAAAACTAGCCAAAGCAAGGTACGTTTTTTCATAATGATGCTCCTTCAGATATATCATCTCCCTCTTACAATCCAAAACTCCTTAATTAAAAACAAATTACGGATCTATTGTTGCTTTAGAAATAGAAAATTGTCATTAAAACTAGTATAGCATAAAAGCCTCAAACAGCCTATTTCACCAATCCCTCATCTTGAAGATTTGTTAATAATTTGACCAGAAGAATTTGAGTTGGATGCAAAGAAACAATAGTGTGAATTGTGCTAAAAATCATCAAAAAACACCCCATGGTGTGAACCATGAAGTGTTGTAAATGCTGTATTGTAGCTGGTTCTTAACGTTTTGAGAACTGGCTAGCTTTACGAGCTTTCTTAAGACCTGGTTGGGGCACCACTTATTTCATCTAATTTCAAAGTGCTTTAAAATCAACGTTTTCATATGTTTTCAAAAAATAAAATTTCAACTAATTTCAATCAGTTTCATTAAAATAAGGTAAACTTTCATAAAAAATAAGTAAAAATCGAACCAGAATATCAAAAGTTTCCCTTATATAAAATTTATACATATTAGAACAACACCATAGAAAAGAGAGCCACCGCTCTCTTTCTTTTTATCTATTATATTTTCGTTTTCCTGCTAAAGCAAATAGTCCAACACTTGCTCCAAGCAATGCTAAAAGTCCTGAATCCTTCGTTCCTGTATTTGGAAGTTGTTTCTTAGGTTCTTCTTTTGCATTTGTAGCTTGTGCATTTGTAGCTTGTGCAGGAGCTTGATATGTTTTATCGTCTTTAGTTCCTACCGTCGCAACTACTGGTTTGTTTTGTGCCTTCGCATCTACAATGTCAACTACTTTACCAGTTGCGTCGGTAATTTCTTTAGGTTGACCACCTGCTTTACGGATTGCATCTTCTTTATCTTTCAAAGCCTGCAAGCGTTGTTGTTTTGCAAGGTATGCGTCATGGTCAGCTTTGAGTTGCTTGAAGTTCTCATACCCACGAGCCTTAGCTTCTGCGATACCCTCTAGGCGAGCCAACTCTTCCTTAGCAGTTTCCAACTCAGCACGGAGTACGCCAAGCTTAGATTTAGCATCAGTAAGCTCTTTGTCCAAAGTCTTAAGGACTTCATCACGCTTAGTAAGAGCGAGATTAAGAACTGTATAAGTGTCAGTAGCTTCTTTAGATGCTTCACGTTTGCGAGCAAGGTCTTCACCAGCTGACTTACGAGCCAAGACTGCTACATCATGAGCCTTAGTAAGAACTTCCAATTCACCTTTGGCAGTTTCAAGAGCCTTGTCTGCTGTTGCTTTTTCAGATTTAGCTGTTTCAAGAGCCTTTTTAGCATCAGCAAGAGCCTTAGCCTTGTCAATAGCGTTTGTTTTAGCTAGTTCAAGAACTTCTTTGGCAATTTTTAGAGCTTGCTTGTCTTCAGCCAACTGAGTTTTGGCGTCTTCAAGAGCCTTTTCGAGAGCTGGGAGGTCAATCTTGTTCAATTGGATATCGGACAAGTGTTTGCGAGCAAAGTAAAGTTCATCGTCAGCTTTACCATACTTAGTCTTAGCAAGATATACCCCATTTTCAGCGTCTTTGAGTTCTGCATAGGCATTGACGTAAGACTTCTCAGCCAAGTCTACCTTTTCCTGCAATTTTGCAAGCTGTTCTTGTTGACTTGGGGCAGTAACTACTTTCGTCTTATCAAATTTTGAATTGTTTGAAAGTAAGTTATCTGAAATCTTGATGTAGTGGATTACAGAAGTAAAGCGCTTGTTAGAACGGAAACCAAGACCAGTGTACTGCATGTACCCAACATTAGGGCTTGCTGGAAGTACCCCACTAAGTGAGTTTGCGTGTCCCCACTTAGCATGAGAATCGTCGAACAACATAGACAAGATATCGTCATAGATACGACGTTTAAGGTCTGCAACAGTAGTTGTTTCGTCGTCACTGAAACCTGCAAGCTCACCCAAAAGCAAACCGTTGTCTTTTTCTCCTACCTTGCTAAGAGCATCGAAGTCGTGACCATACTCTTCTTTAGAGGTACGAGCCACTTCGTTAGCAATACGAATTGCATCTTCTGTAACCTTAACAGGGTCTGTACCGAATTGTTTACGAAGTTGGTTGATAAGGTCTGCTGCGAACAAAGAAAGCTCTTTACGAGTTTCGTAATCAAGATTGTTGATATCTACCTTTGTGTTAAGGTCTTTCTTAGACGCTTGAGGGTAGTTCAAGTCGTAACGATAAACTTCCCCACCATCGAAAGTAATTTTACCAAATTTTTCGTACTCTTTGAAAGCGAGCGCTTTTAGTTGGTCGGAAAGCTCTTTGCTTGGGTTAGAAATGTACTGTTTAAGAAGATTTACATACTCCTGGCTTACGTTGATGGTATATTTACCACCTTGGTCAGACAACCCTTCTTTAGCACGGTCAAGATCGGATTTGGCTGCTTTAACTGCTTCTTCTTTTTGAGATTGGTTAGCTTTAGCATCGTTAAGGTCTGTAGTAGCTTGTTTAAGCACTTTTTCTGCAGAAGAAATCTTGTCTTGGGTGTCTTTTATAGCCTGTTCTTTGTCTGCAACAGCTTTTTTACCGTCGTCAAGTTTTTTCTGAGCTTCATCTACCTTTCGTTCAGAAACCCTAACTTGTACAGTAGAGGTGTAAGCATTCTTTTCGAGTACACGAATATCAGTAGTAGATGAAAGAGAATCTACCTTATTCTGAGCCTCAGCTACCTTGTTAGATGCATCTGTAGCAGTCTTTTCAGCATTAGATACTACCTTAGTTTGGTCTTCAACCTTTTCAGCAGTTGCAGATACAGACTTATCAGCATCAGCTACAGTCTTCTCAGCAGTCGCAAGCTCGTTAGCTTTCTTGTCAGCGTCAGCCTTAGCCTCAGCCACCTTTTTAGGTGTAACAGAATTAGCTTCTTCTACTTTCTTAGTAGTTTCAGCGATAGTCTTTTCAGTATTAGAAATCTTAGTTTCTGTAGCTGAAACAACTTCTTTTTGCTTAGCTACATCCTGACTAGCTTTATCTGATTCAGCTTTAGCCTTATCTACATCTGATTGACTCGGAACTTTAGGGACTACCTCGTCCTGAGCAACTACTCTAGTTGCTGGCTCATTAACGGCTACTTCAGTCTCACTAGCCGATACCGTAGTAGATACCCCAAAGGCAGTAAGTGCTAAAGTAGAAACAACTGCGCCTGTGCGCAATTTCTTGATGGTTCCGTGACCTTGAGTGTTTGATTCCATCGTATAAACTCCTTTATGTCTTAAAAGACTGTTTTATGAATAATATTATACCACATTTTACAGTCTTTTAAATATTATTATTGCAAAAAAATCAGTCTTTTGATAACGATTTATTCAATGAGATAAACTTGTATGATAGTTATGAGGTACTATCATGACTGAAAAAATAAATTTAAGAGAATTTGTTGCAAAACAAATCAGACTTCTAAGACTGAAAAGCGGGATGACACAAGAATATCTAGCAGAAAAGGCTGATCTGGGATTCAACTATATCTATAGATTAGAGAATAAACAGTTAAACGTTAAGCTTGAGACCATTGAAAAAATCATACAAGCGCTTGAAGTTGATATGAATACTTTTTTTAATATCGAAAATCAAAATCAAAGCAGAGAATTTTCACAACTCATTGAAGATATTAGAAACCTACCAACAGAAAAAAGAGAACCTACTATAAAAGCTCTCCGAGATATATTAAAACAAATAAATTAAGCCAAGTATTTTTGAACTTGGCTTTTTTAAAATTTGCTAATTTAGTTTTTAGTCCCTCAAATTATGGATGCACTTGATACAGATATAGAAACTTTTTTCGATATATCCGTAACCGAAAGCAATCCCTTAATAAATCAGCTAATATATAAAATTAAGGAACTAACACCTAGTAAACAAGAACGAGTTCTCAAGCTCATGATACAGCTTATTGACGAAATAGAAACATAAACCAAGTCACGAAAAATTGACTTGGTTTTATTTTATTCTCCTGTAAATAAAAACCGAATATTCTTTGCTATGGTTAAAAATTTCTAAGACCCTAGCATAAATTCTTTTCACCTACCGAAAATGAATAACCAAAATCCCCTACAAAATAGGTATCCCAGCGAAGAGGTCTAAATACCTGAGCAAAATAAGAAGAGTCTGACGAAAATTTAGAACAACATCATGCTATAATATATATCCACTGGCGTAAGTTTTTGACTACCTGTACTATAATATTTATACAATGGCGTATTTTTGAGATAATTCAATTTTTAATATTAAAATGACGTAGCTGAAGGAATCCCCTTGCGATATAGTAAGTGAAATTAAAAGATCGGGGTGATGAAAAATGTACTATTTGAGTTAAATTGATAACATTTGATAACTTGTTATCATCAAAGATTAAAATTACTTGTCAGCATTCTAAAAAGTCTGACCACGCAAAGACAAGGAGAAATTTATATGTCAAAAGAGAAAAAATTAATCGTAGGCAACTACGAAAGCGCAAGAGCATTTTTAAATGCTTTATCAACTTCTGTTGATATCCCCTCAGAAATCAGAGTAGTTGATACAAATAGCGGAATCATCAATGAAGGTCAAGAAAATCACCGTTCATGGGCATCTCTTACATGCGTAGATGTCGAACTCTATGAACAGTTCTCTAGCATTTCTCAAGAGGCTTACTGTCCAACCTTCAAAGTCAAATTGAAGAACTACTCAAACGAGAACTTGGATAGTTTAGTCAACGCTGACATCGTACTTAACCAGTATGACTTGTCATTTGTTCTTGACAAGTTGAAACAGCCAGTCGGCATCGCTCTTGTAGCTGAGCTTACTGATATTGCACTCAAATAGAAAAGAGGTGGCTTATGAAAAATTTCTTAAGAAAAATCATGGAATTAGAGTGGTACTATCAGATTTTCATAGCCTCAATTACCCTTGTTTTAATAGCACTACTTCTTAAGTTTCTTCTATGGATAGTTCCATTTATATTAGGTTCTTTGTTGTTCCTGTGGCTTGTGACAGATGGAGAAATTTTCTCTCTAGCTTGGCATCGATACAAACAAAGAAGTCAAACTGCTATTAATCCTTTATTTGATAGCTTCTATAACTGGTTAACAGAAGTCGGTGTAACAGAACTACCAATCTCTTCACTAAGTTACACACAAGGTGTCGAAGTTACGGAACAAGGTATTTACTTTGTTCATATTGACAAAGAAATCTCTGATGAAGCCCTTGGAAACTTTGAAACAAAAGTAAGACAAGTTGTAAAAACTATGTCAAACGATTCTATAGATTGCGTTGTAAGTCGCTCTAAGCGTGAGCCCTTTCTTGCAGTCAAGGTTCGTTTAGTGTCAACTAATGACATGATGCTAATGCAAAAAAATCAAAGAGAAGAGGACTTCTAGCATGATTAAAAACGTTTTCGAGGTCAACAGTAGGGGACACCCTTCCCCTTTCAACATTGACATAAACCGATATTTCGCTTTAATAATCGCAGGCCCATCAGCCTCGGGGAAGAGTACGTTTTTAAGAAGAATTATCGGTCTCATTTCATTTTATGATACAGATGCTGAAGCTTATTTCATGGACTTTAAAGCAGATGAAGAAATGTTTCCAATGACTAGTGACCATGTCGCAAGAGGTTTTAACTGTTTAGAACTTTTTGAAACAGTCTACAAACGTTTTGAAGCTAGACTTGATAAGCAAGAACAAAACTCGCATAATCTTTACCTAATTTTTGATGAGTGGCAAGCTTTCCTAGCTTACCTAGAACAGACTGATAAAAAGAAACATAAAGATATTTTATCAAAAATGTTGATGATGAATAGCATGGGTAGAAGTTTAGGTTTACGAATTATTTTGTCTAGTCAGCGTTTCTTGATGTCTGACCTTCCAGGGCGCTATAACTTCAACTGTATAATTTCATTGTCTACTAGTTTTCTCATGTCTACCAACAATAGACAACTCCTTTTTCCTGATATGGAAAAAGATGAAGTTGTAATAAAACCTAGAGGGTATGGATATTTTCAACTAGAAGGGGAACCTGTTAAAATGTTTCGTACGATCCAAGTAAGAGACGAAGAACGGTTAAACCAGCGGATGCAAGAGCTATTTTCAAGATATAGCTAGCGCTTTTTCTGCTACACTTGTTTGATGCGACACTGACCTACCTAGGGATTTCATCGGTTTAGTGTCGGCACGACATTACCAGCAGAAAAATGCCTATTCGCAAGGGCTTGAGGGGTGGAGATTTTTTAAGCGCAACGATGCCGAAGGCAGGGAGTGAAGCGCCAAAAAATACTACCCCGTCCCTTGTTGAATTGGCAAGCGTTCTCGGTTCGATAGGGTTCCATCGGGCAGGAGAGGCTGGGGTTTGGGGCAAAGCCCCAAGAGAAGATTTATTGGGGTTACTACGACCCCCAATAAATCAATAATCAATAATCATAGAAAGAAAACAAAATGGCTAAAGAAAAACGTTCAAATAAATGGGCATTCCTATTCTATAAGGAAAGTGCCCCAGAAAATTATTTAGAAATTCTCGAAGAGTTACACATTCCATTTGTTCTTAGCCCTTGGCATGATAAGGACATTAACAGGGAAACTGGGGAATTTAAAAAATCGCACAAGCACGGAGTCTTATTTTTTGAATCGCTAAAAAGTTATTCCCAAGTATCAGAGCTTCTTACTGAGAAACTCAATACACCTTCCCACGTTGAAGTTGTCATGTCACCAAAAGGTATGTACGATTATTTCATACATGCAGAAAACCCTGAAAAAACTTTATACAATATAGAAGATATTGAATCAGGTTGCGGATTCGAACTTGATAAGTTCTTGATAGAGCAAAATTCAAATTTATTTCTAGAAACTGTTATCGATGTAATCACCGATAACGATTTTACCGAGTTCGAAGACTTAGTTCACTACGCTAGAAATAAAGATATTTCACTACTGGGATTAATAATTGAACGAACCTACTTTTTTACAAAATTTTTAGATTCTAGACGTTATAATCCCCAAAACAACAAAAAAACCTCCTCAGAAGATACTTTGGTGAGCAATACTGATGAGGCAAATACAGATGATTAAAAATCAACTGATACTTCAATTATAGCACAATAGGGAGAAATAACTTATGCAAGTAATTCTACCAGATGAACAAGTTAAACAAATTCAGCTCCTACTTGCTGAACTTATCACAAAAGAAATTGAAAAGAAACTGCACCATTGTAACCTTGAAAGCCCATTTTTAAACAAACAGCAGGCTTGTCACTATCTAGGCATCTCAAACAATACTCTAGATAGTTGGATCAAGAAAGGACTGCCTACAATAAAAATAGGCAAGACTATACGATTTAATAAAGAAGCCATTAATTCATGGCTTTACTCACAAAACTAGAAATATCTATATTTTTGTTTTATAATAGTCATGATATTTTCTGGTTCGATACACAAGGAGAATATCATGACTATCACTAAAACAAAAAATGGTACTTATCGTTTAAAAATCTACATTCCAATAGAAGCTCGAATGCCACTTGGAATCGTCAGCAACAACTACTACGATAAACGATTCAAAACAAGAAAGGAGGCACGACAAGCAGAGATAGACTTACTCACGAAGTTAAACCAAATTGAAGACAATGCGTTTTCGGGACTAGGAAAAGAAGATATTCTTTTCTCAGACTTCTATAATAATATTTGGTGGGAATCCTATAAAGCAGGACAAACTACATCAACTTCTAAGCCACCAAGCAGGTCAACAATTGCTAATACCAAAACATGTTTTGAAAAGCATATACTACCACTTCTTGGCAACTATACGATTCAATTTTTAAACCAAAATAAACAGGTTATTCTAAATTTGATGACGGCAAAAGCCAACGAATATGCCAACTTCAAAACTTTACGAAGTTACGTTATTTCTATTTTTGATTGGGCAGAAGAACTTGAATATATTGAAGCAAATAGAGTTGCAAAAACTTTAAGACGAATTAAGGCTGTTAAAAAAATTCAACTTGCAGAATCAAAACGTGATGAAGATTTATATTTAACTCATGAGCAACTCCAAGAGTGGTTCTCAGCATTTCAAGAAGATTTAGAGAATGATAAAATAACCCTTAAAGATTATGTCCTATTTTATCTCACTTTTTTCTTAGGCGATAGAAAATCTGAAACCTATGCTCTTCAATGGAAACATATCGATTTTTCAAAATCACAGGTTCAGCTAATTCAAGCTTTAGATAGATATGGACAAGTGAAATCTACTAAGGGAAATAAGAAAACTATTTTCTCTATTTCTAATGACTTACTTCAACTCCTTACCTCTTGGAAAGAACAACAAAAATATGAACTGGCAAAATTTGGCATCATCAGTAATCCAGAACAATTTATTTTTACATATATCGACACAAAAGGAAACATCAATAAGCCTTTACATGCTGACTATCTAAACAACAAAATGAAAAGTATTAGAAAGCGACATAAAGAGCTGACACATGCTACACCTCATAAACTGCGACATACAGGAGCAACACTTGCTAAACAAGCAGGAATGAGCTTAGAAGCTATTTCTGAAGCTCTAACACATAGCGACACAGGTACAACACAGATTTATGTCAATACTTCTAATGTAGTTCCTATGGCAGTCGGTGAATTTGCCTTAAAGTCTCTAAAACAATAAGGTAAAAATAAGGTAAACTTTGAGGTGAACTTTTCAAAAAAACACAAAAAAAGCACCCATAAGGTAAACTTTTGAGTGCTTTGAAACGTTGATATAATCGTATTGATTAACGTTTACTAAATTGTGATGCTTTACGAGCTTTCTTAAGACCTGGTTTCTTACGCTCAACTTTACGTGAGTCACGTGTAAGAAGTCCTGCGCGTTTCAATGAATCGCGGAAGTCTGGGTCTACTTGAAGAAGGGCACGAGCGATACCGTGACGGATAGCTCCTGATTGACCAGCGTATCCACCACCTACAACGTTAACGAAAACGTCATATGAACCTACAGTTGAAGTAACTGCGAATGGTTGGTTGATAACAAGACGAAGGTCAGCGTGCGGGATGTACTCTTCAACATCTTTTTTGTTAACAGTGATTTTACCAGTTCCTGGAACAAGGCGAACGCGTGCAACAGCGTTTTTACGACGTCCAGTACCTGCATATTGTGCTTGTGACATACTTTATTGTTCCTTTCCTTAGATAAGTCCTGAAATATCAAGAACTTCTGGTTGTTGTGCAGCGTGAGTGTGCTCAGCTCCAACGAATACTTTCAATTTCATACCTTGAGCACGGCCAAGAGTATTGTGTGGAAGCATACCTTTAACTGATTTTTCGATCAAACGTACTGCATTTTTAGAACGAAGTTCACCAGCAGAGATTTGTTTCAATCCACCTGGGTGGTTTGAGTGAGTGTAGTAGATCTTATCAGTTGCTTTTTTACCAGTCAATTTAACTTTTTCAGCATTGATAACGATTACGAAGTCACCTGTATCAGTGTGTGGTGTGAATGTTGGTTTGTTTTTTCCGCGAAGTACGCTAGCAACAACTGCTGAAAGGCGTCCAAGAGGTACATCAGTTGCGTCAACAACGTACCATTTGCGTTCTACTTGGCCTGGTTTAGCCATGAATGTAGTTTTGTTCATGATTTCTCCTATATGAATATCGTTTTTGTTTACAGGGCGGATGTTCCGGTCCGCGGGGTATTTGAAAGGTTCCGGGGCCTTACAAATGGGGTAAACAATACCGTCTACTATCATACCAAATTTCACTACTAAAAGTCAATAGATATGAAAAATATTTTTGCCGATTTCAGTGTTTAACATCTAGAAAAACCTCGCTTTTGCGAGGCTCTCCTATTTATAAGCTAAGGCACGTTTAAAGGTTTTCCAGATTCCCAAATCATCCGTTTGAAGGACTAGGCTAGCATACATGCGTCCGATAAAGGCAGTTGCAGTGACTGCAAAAACAACCGTTATAGCAAGGGAAATCCAAGCTTCTAGACCACTTGCATACCCATTTATAGCTCTAAATGGCATAAAGAAGGTCGAGATGAAAGGAATATAGGAACCAATTTTCAGAACTAAATTGTCCCCAGCAGCACCTAGAGAAGTCACACCGACAAATCCTGCTATAATCAAGATCATCAAAGGCGACAAGGCCTTACCGGCATCTTCAGGACGAGAAACCATAGATCCTAAGAAGGCTGCTAAAACAACGTACATAAAGAGGCTAACCAAGACAAACAATAAGGTGTTGAGCGAGAAAGCCTCTCCTATATGATTTAAAATACCAGATTGTGCCAAGATAGGTAGGTCTTTAAAGAGAAGAATGGCAGCAAGTCCACCCACGACGTAAATGCCAATATGGGTCAAAATCACAAGAAGCAGAGCCAGCATGCGAGCGTAGAAATAATGACTAGCTCGGATACTAGAGAAGACCACCTCCATGATTTTGGTTCCTTTCTCACTAGCTACTTCCTGAGCAGTGACACTAGCATAGGTAATCAAAATCATATAAAGGAAGAAACCAAGCCCTGCGGCCGCAATGGTTTGAACAATTTTTTTGTTTTCCTTAGATTCATCAATCTTCTCAGTAAAGTCAACGGTTTGACTCAGGCGTTTTTCCTGTTCTTGAGACAAATTGGCTGCCGAACGATTGAGTTGGTATTGCAGTTCGTTTAACTTATTGGTTACTGCTAGTTTGATGCCTGTTTCAAGAGAAGTTTCACCATGATAGACGGCCTTGAGGACACTGTCCTCTTGGTCAATGGTTAGGTAACCCTTGATTTTCTCATCCTTGATAGCAGCCTGGGCACTGGCTTCATCCTTATAATCAAAGTTGATACCATTGGTACCCTTGAGCCCTTCTTCCACAGATGGCACCGTTGTTACTACTGCTATCTTGCTATTCTTGGCCATAGAAGACCCTTGGAGAAAGCCGATTCCTACAGATAAGGCTAAAAAGAGGAACGGCGAAATCACCATAAAGAAGAAACTCCACGACTTGACATGTCGAAGATAGGTTTCCTTCATTACAACCCACATATTTCTCATACTTCCACCCCTGATTCTAGTTTAAAGATTTCATCGATTGTTGGAGCCTGTTGGTCAAAGGTCGCGATATATTGACCTTGAGTGAGGATGGGGAAGAGTTCCCTTCCAGCACTCTCATCATCTAGGATCAATTTCCAACTGCCTTGCTTGGTCAAGCTTACCTGTTTGACATGAGGAAGGTTTTCCAATTCTTCCTTGCTTCGTTCACTTGAAACAAAGAGACGTGTTTTCCCATATTGATTGCGAACATCCTGAACTGGTCCATGCAAGACCACACGCCCATCACGAATCATCAGGATATCATCGCAAAGTTCCTCAACGTTGGTCATGACATGGTCAGAAAAGATAATGATTGCACCGCGCTCTTTCTCTTTTAAGATGACCTGCTTGAGCAACTCAGTATTGACTGGATCCAAACCACTAAAAGGCTCATCCAAGATAATCAAGTCTGGCTCATGGATTAGGGTGATAATCAGCTGAATTTTCTGCTGATTCCCTTTGGAGAGGCTCTTGATTTTGTCGGTCAATTTACCCTTCACTTCCAATTTTTCCATCCATTGAGGGAGTTTTTCCTTGACTTCCTTAGCATCCATACCTTTTAGAGTCGCCAAGTAGCGAACTTGTTCAAGGACTGTCAACTTGGGCATAAGACTGCGTTCCTCAGGCAGATAGCCAATCCGAGCGTAGGTTCCCTGACGAATCTCCTGCCCATCCAGACTGATCTCTCCTTGATACTCTAAAAATTTCAACATACTGTGGAAAATCGTTGTTTTCCCAGCACCATTCTTCCCGACCAAGCCCAGAATCCTTCCTGGACTTGCCTGAAAATCGACACCAAACAAGACTTGCTTGGGACCGAAACTTTTCTCTAGATTTCTTACTTCTAACATTTTCCACCTCCGAGATATGTTGCACTTATTATACTCCTTTTTGATAGCCTTTACAACGATTTATGTACATTTTATCGGATTATAAGTAGCAAAAGTATCCTTTCTCTAATAAATTTTAAGTATTTCAGCGATAGCTTTAGTATAACTCATTAAAGACTTTCTGAGATGGCTTCCTCCTCAACTATCGCTTTTCTCTTCTGAACTGTCCTTTTGAAACTAAAAATCCACCCCGAGGGATGGATTTTAGACTATTAACGCACTTCTGCATTCACTTTTTCTTCGAGTGATGCTTGGATTTTTTCCATATAGCGTGCGACTTCTTCGTCTGTCAAGCTATCTTCTGGATTTTGGAAGGTCAAGCTATAGGCCATTGACTTCATGCCAACTCCCAGTTTTTCGCCTGAGAAGACGTCAAAGAGTTTGATATCAGTCAAACGTTTCACGCCTGCAGCTTGGATAGCATCTACAACTTCTTGATGAGTGACTTCTGCCTTGAGGAGTAGGGCCACGTCACGGCTGACTGCTGGGAATTTGGTGATTTCCACAAATGGAGCAGCTGGTTGAAGGGCAGCTTCAATGGCTGAAAGGTTGAGCTCCGCTACATAAGTTTCTGGGATATCGTAAGCCTTGGCAGTAACTGGATGCACTTGGCCAAGGAAACCAAGAACTTGGTCGCCAAGTGAAATCACGGCCGTACGTCCTGGATGGAGACTTGCAATCTCAGCTGTTGCTGCATAGGTCACTTCTAGTCCCAAGCGAGTAAAGAGGGCTTCAAGGATTCCCTTAGCATAGAAGAAATCAACTGGAACTGCTGCCGTTTGGAAATCTTTTTCAGCAACCAAGCCGGTTAAGGCAAAGGCAAAGCTATTGATCTCATTTGGTAGATCTTCTTTTGGATTGCCTGTTTGTTCAAAAACTTTTCCAATCTCGTAAAGAGCCAAGTTTTTGTTCTTACGAGCCACGTTGTAGGCCACCGTATCCAAAATACCTGAGACCATATTTTGACGAAGGACAGAACGGTCCACAGTCATTGGCCACATGAGTTCTGTAAGGTTACTTGGTTGAGCTGTAAACTCAACTGCTTTTTCAGGCGTTGTTAGAGCGTAGGTGATGATTTCTGTCAAACCTGCTCCTTCAGCGATCGTACGAACTTGACGGCGCAATTTTTGTGTCGCAGTCAATTCACCAGCTGTACCGTCGTCTTTTGGAAGACTAGTTGGCAAGCGATCATAACCATAGATACGAGCGATTTCTTCAAAGAGGTCCGCTTCGATGGTGATATCCCAACGACGACGTGGGACGCTGACTGTAAAGCTATCTGCATTGCCAGAAAGGCCAAATCCAAGGCGACGGAAGACATCTTCGACATCTGCGTAGGAAAGCTCTGTTCCAAGGACACGGTTGACGTCTGCAAGGGTTGAGGAAACTTCCACATCAGAAGTATCAAGTTGTCCTGCTGAAACAATACCTTTACGAACAGTTGCTCCTGCAAGTTCAGCAATCATGCTGGCTGCCGCATCAAGGGCTTCATTGACTGTTGCCACATTGATGCCTTTTTCAAAGCGAGAAGATGATTCAGAACGAAGGTTGAGACGACCGCTGGTCTTACGAATCGATTTGCCATTGAAGACAGCGGCTTCAAGGACTACACGGCTAGATTTTTCAGAGATTTCTGTAGCTTGTCCACCCATGACACCTGCAAGAGCTACTGGTTTGTCAGCAACAGTAATCACTAAATCAGTTGCTACCAACTCACGTTCTTCCCCATCCAAGGTCACTAATTTCTCACCAGCACGCGCTTCACGCACACGAATCTCGCTTCCTTCAAAGGTATCTAAGTCAAAGGCATGCATGGGTTGACCAAAGTAAAGCAAGATGTAGTTGGTCACGTCAACGACATTGTTAATCGGACGAATACCTTCGTTCATGAGAAGGTTTTGCAACCATTGTGGACTTGGAGCGATGGTCACATCGTCCAAGATACGAGCGGCATAGTAAGGTGCCTTATCTGTGTCGATGCTGACAGAAAGAGCATCCGCTGCAGCTTGATCCGTTTCTGTTAAACTGAATTCCTTAAAGTTGACTGCCTTGTCATAGATAGCAGCTACTTCGTGTGCTACCCCACGCATAGAAAGAGCGTCTGCACGGTTAGGAGTGATGGAAAGCTCGATGATTTCATCATCCAAGTCGAGGTAAGAGAAGACTTCATCCCCTGGAACAGCATCTTGAGGCAAGATTTGGATCCCATCTACGAATTCTTTCGGTACAACTGAGTCAGAAATCCCTAATTCACCAAGTGAGCAGATCATTCCGAGGGATTCCAAACCACGGATTTTCCCTTTTTTGATCTTGTAGTTGTCCGCGATGCGAGCACCTGGAAGAGCCACCATAACCTTGATGCCAGCGCGCACATTTGGTGCTCCACAGACGATTTGACGAGCTTCTTCTTCACCCACATTGACTTGGCAGACATGCAAGTGTGTTTCTGGTACATCTTCGCAAGACAAGACTTCTCCGACGACAATTTTTGAGAGACCAGCAGCTGGTGATTCCACACCTTCTACTTCGATCCCTGTGGTTGACATTTTTTCAGCCAACTCTTGTGATGGCACATCAATGTCCACCAATTCTTTTAACCATTTGTATGATACTAACATAATTCTGATTGTAAGATCCCAGTAAGAGAGACCTTTTCAATTCCTTTCTTTTTCTTTGAGGCAGTACTCACCATATCTCATCGAGAGAAGATGATTAGTACTGTATTAGGACTATGTTTCAGATTTCAATCTTATTTAAACTGTTCTGAGAAGCGAACATCGCCTTGGTAGAAGTATTTAAACATAAATTTATGAGCAAACTCTTGCTATGAAGCTACATTTTTTATAGCAAAAAATAAC
Organism: Streptococcus oralis; assembly: GCF_001075675.1. Classification (GTDB taxonomy): domain Bacteria; phylum Bacillota; class Bacilli; order Lactobacillales; family Streptococcaceae; genus Streptococcus; species Streptococcus oralis_V. The sequence goes on along the minus strand of NZ_JUNW01000027.1, from coordinate 68,007 downwards.
TTCCCAATTAAAATCTATTCATTCAATCTTCATAGAATGCTTAACTATTTCTTCACAACCACCTTGAATTAATTTTTTTAAATTTTGATAACCAGGATGATATACAGCATAAAAATTAAGTTCAATATTTAAATACGAGCTTTCTGAAACTTCTTCTAGCAACTCTTCTATAAAAAAACTAAAATCTTCACGCTTACTCTTTGCTAAAGCACCAAAAACATATATATTTAATTTATCTTCTTTTGAATCCTGGGACAATATTTCTAATTGTTCGATTAATTTTTTATACGATTGTTTTCGGTAGTCCTTTTTATTATCATCCTTTACTGCCGAAATTACATTATCCATTACAGATTCAACAACATCAGAAAATAGATCAGTTACATATGATCCGTATAGATTTCTCCAAAATGTACTTGTTTTCATAGTTAAAAATCTTAAATGACGATCATTGATATTTGAATGATGAAATGAAGAAAAATTACTATCAGGAGATTGTTCTCTTTTAGCAGAGGGATTTACCATAAGTAATATATTTGAAGGATTTATGTAGTCTTTTTGATGGTTTTCAATAGCTTCTTCATAGGATATATTTTCAGATGTCGCTTTATCATTATTTTTAGATTCTTTATAAATCACAAATGAAGATATATCACCAAACTTCTCTAAAAGTTTATTATAGTTTTGTTCCGAAATCATAAAATTTCCTCGCGTTTGATTTATTATTTAAACTGTTCTGAGAAGCGGACATCTCCTTGGTAGAAGCCACGGATATCGTTGATTCCGTAACGGAGCATGGCTACGCGCTCTTGTCCAAGACCAAAGGCAAATCCAGAGTAAACAGTCGCATCGATTCCACTCATTTCAAGGACACGTGGGTGAACCATACCGGCCCCCATAATCTCAATCCAACCTGTTTTCTTACATACGTTACAGCCTTCTCCACCACACTTGAAGCAAGAAACATCCACCTCAACAGATGGCTCTGTGAATGGGAAATAAGATGGACGCAGACGGATCTGACGCGCTTCACCAAACATTTTTTGGACGATGAGTTGAAGCGTTCCTTGAAGGTCCGCCATAGAGATATTTTTCCCAACAACCAAGCCTTCAATTTGGTGGAACTGGTGACTGTGGGTCGCATCGTCCGTATCACGGCGGAATACACGCCCTGGTGAGATCATCTTCAAAGGACCTTTTGAAAAATCATGAGCATCCATAGCACGCGCCTGAACTGGAGACGTGTGAGTACGAAGCAAGATTTCTTCTGTGATGTAGAAAGTATCCTGCATATCGCGAGCTGGGTGATCTTTTGGAAGGTTCATACGCTCGAAGTTGTAGTAGTCTTTTTCAACTTCAAAACCATCCACAACTTGGTAACCCATCCCAATGAAAATATCTTCGATTTCTTCACTGGTTTGTGTGAGAACGTGACGGTGACCAGTCGCAACTGGGCGACCTGGAAGCGTCACATCGATACTCTCGCTAGCTAGTTGAGCTGCGACTTTCTTTTCTTCCAAGAGCTTAGCTGTTTCTTCAAAGGCCGCTGTCAAGACATCACGCGCTTCATTGACGTGTTTCCCGATGATTGGACGCATCTCAGCAGAGACATCCTTCATCCCTTTGAGGATTTCCGTAAGCGACCCTTTTTTACCAAGGACAGAGACACGCAAGTCTTGCATCTCTTTTTCATTTTCAGCAGTAATCTGCTTCAAGCTAGCCAGCGTTTCTTCGCGAAGCGCTTTTAATTGTTCTTCAATAGTTGACATAATTCCTCCATCAGTCTCTCGTAAGATAAAAAGAAAACCACATGCCAAAAACTCCACTCGGAGCGTTGACACGCGGTACCATCCGTTTTCATCTGACAAGTCAGACCTTCATTTCTAAATCCATGTGCAAGTGAATTCGCCCAGCTTTCATATAGAGAGCTTACAGTCACGGCTCTCCTCCCTGATATACTTCCCTTGAGTTACTAGTCTTGCGGATTCCTATTCAATTACTACTTAGTTTATCAGATTTTTAGTTAAAAAACAAGTTAGATTAGACTAATTTCAGTATAAAACTCGTTCCTTTTTCTGTTGTTCCATTTTCCACAAATCCAAGCGACTTGAAACACCTCCTAGAAGCATGATTGTAGGTGTAGATTTCCTTGACTCTCAATTCTTTCCATCCTTTTACTCGAGCCAATTCAATCAAAGTACTTAGAACCTTTTTTCCAAGTCCTCGATGTTGGTAAGCGGGATTCCCAATCACAATGGGAAGATTATCCTGAGATAGAGTAACATCCCCAATTGGAAACCATTCTCCCTTCTCCTTGACTTCAATCCAAAAAAGCTCACCATGCTGATCCAAATAGGAATACATAGCTTCCAAGGTCGCTGGACTGTAAGGACTCTTCACACCATCTACGAGGTAAACCAAGTTCACATCCTGATACCAAGCAAAAGCTTCCTCACAATGATTGACCTTATAATAAGGAACAAGACGCAGTGCATTATCTATTTGTAAAATCTGTTTCATCTGCTTTCCCTTTCAATAAAAGAGTTGCTGCTTGATTAAAACCATCACACCAGTTATACCATTTTGCTTCATACTCATCTTGAGCTAGGATACGGTCTTTTAAATCCAAAACAGAGTAAATCTTTCTTTCCTCGCAAGCTTGCGCATAGAGATGATATAGTTCATCGCCACCATCTCTATCCCACTCAGCAGAAATCATATTCCTACCCGCCAATAAAGCCTGATAAGCCCTGTGATGGCCATCTGTAATCAACAAGCAGTCTCCGAATGCAAGAACACTGATTGGAGCAACATTGATTATTTCTACCGACTGATAAAGCATCTGGATATCTTGTAACTTCTTTTCTGATAAGTATAGTTGAGTCGGATGGAGATCTGTTATATTGACTTTCATTTCTTTTTCCTCAAAGGAATTTGATGCTCACTTCTGCTTGCCTTTAAATCGCCATTGGAAGCGAAGCTTGTCATAGAAAGGAAATTCGATAAACAAGACTCCCAAGCCCACACAGAAACTGGCAAGAACATCTGATGGGTAGTGAACTCCCAGATAGACCCGAGATAGAAGCACACTGACTAGGTAGAAGCCAAGGACGATTTGCACAATTTTTCTCCAAACCGGATCTTTAATCCGTTGACTGAGAATGACAATCAGAGTGCCTACCATCAGAGTTACAGCAAGAGAATGCCCGCTTGGGAAGGAAAATCCCTTCTCCTCTACCAAGTGTAAAATAGCTGGCCGTGGGCGCTGGTAGATATTTTTGAAGGTCACGATTAAAAGACCGGCTAAGGCTAGATTACCCGCCATGAAGTAGCTTTCTATCTTCCACTGCTTACGATAAAAGATAAAGGCTGCGATGGCAACCCAGGTAATGATTACTGGGATATCAATCAAATGCGTAAGCGCACGGAATAGAACTGTCAAATAATCTGGCAAGTCCCCACGAATAGCTGTCTGAATCGGTTGGTCAAAACCGACCAGCGTTTCGGGGTAAAACTTGACCATATAGCCAAGAAGGACGAAAAGTAAAAGGGCAAAACTGCCCTTCATTAAAAATGTTTGTTTATCTCTCATAATATTTTAAGGTTGGTTTCAAGAGGACGTATAACAACCAGAATGAAACGGAAAAGATTACACCCTCAATCAAGTTGAAAGGTAATACCATGGTCATCAAGTAGTTAGAAAGTCCTATAATTTCTCTAATATCAAAGTTGGCAAACTGCGCGTATAAAGGAACAGCATAGACATAGTTGAGAACCAACATGGCAGAAGTCAATCCAATAGTTCCCGCTAGAGATGCCAGTAGAAAACGAAGAGTGCTACGTTCCTTTTTCCAAATCAAACCAAAAGCGATAACAAAAACTCCCAAGGCTACGATATTCATTGGCAACCCAATGTAAGTGTTCACTCCTTGGCTATTCAGAAGCAACTTCAAGAGTGATCGTAGCAAGAGAATCCCGAGAGCAGCAGGCAAATCCATCACTACCAAGCCCACAAGGACTGGCAAGATACTAAACTCGATCTTGAGGAAGGTCGCCGCTGGCAAGAGCGGAAAGTCAAAGTACATCAGCACAAATGAAATGGCTGATAAAATCGCAATGGTCGAAAGTCGACGTGTGTTTGTCATAACAGGTTCCTCCAATTTTCTATAAAATCAGAAGAAGTTGGAAAGGATCCCTCTATCTATTCTCACTTTTTATATCCCAAAAGTTCCCCCTCACTCTTTTGAGCAAGCGGTTGCAATTTATCTATAAACTCATCAGAACAGACAAAGCTATTCTTTCGTCTTCTCCCATCCAGACTATACTGTCGGTTGTGGAATCTCACCACATCAGCTTGCGCTCGCGGACTTATTTGGCTAAGATATTTTAGATTTATCTAGGCGTCGCAGTCGAAGATAATACTTAAAGTATATCGAGACAAGACAACGACGAGAAAGCTAAATTAGCTAGTCAAAATTACCGCCGGTCGGGAATCGCACCCAGCCCTGAAGACCCCTTTATCATAACAAAAAACGCTTGCAAGTGCAAGCATTTTGTTTATTTCAATTTATCCGCTTCATAGGTGTGAACGAGCTCTAAACCAGCAAAATTTTGTTGACGAAGAGCCTCATAGACGATCATGCAGACCGTATTAGACACATTGAGGCTACGGACATGTTCATCATTCATGGGAATACGGAGAGCCTTCTCAGGATGTTCTCGCATAAAATCCTCCGGCAAGCCCTTGTCTTCACGTCCAAAGAGAAAATAATGGTCCTCGTCCGTCGATAAATCTGCCTCAGAATAGACCTTTTCTGCAAATTTCGAAATCAGATAGACTTGTCCTTTCATCTGAGACATGAAATCTTCCAAACTGTCATAAAAATAAATCTCTAACTTATCCCAGTAGTCCAAACCAGCCCGCTTCATCTTGCGATCATCAATCGGAAAGCCCATTGGTTTAATGATGTGGAGGGGAGAATTGGTCGCAGCGCAAGTACGCGCAATGTTACCTGTATTTTGTGGAATCTGAGGTTCAAATAATACAATGTGATTTGTCATGACTGGCTTCCTTTTATCATTGCAAAAAAATAGCCACACTGCCCGGAGTCAAGCTCAGCAAACAGCGTGGTTAAGGCATCGTTAACTTACCTCACAACAGGTTTGAAGTAAATCAGCGAAACTACTTTCTTAGTATAACACTTTCAGAATCATTGTCAATAGAAATGACTTGATTTTTTTACTTTTTTAATGATATTTTCATGTTTGGTCATTCCCTTTCTGAAAAGGTATGGTAAAAGAGCCAAATCACTTCAAATCGGAGACATCGTTATAGAAATTAAGCAAATGTATCTTCAAAATGTGAAAAAGGCCTTTATTGCCCTAAAAATCGCCTTAGCAAGTGCATTTTTTGCTAAAAAAGGGTATGATAGTTACATCATGAAAAAGTAGGTTTTTTATATGAAAATTGTCCTTGTTGGTGGAGGGAAAGTTGGTTTCGCCCTCTGTCGTTCACTGGTTGCAGAAAACCATGACGTTGTCCTCATCGAACAAGATGAGGCTGTCCTCAATCACATTGTCAGTCGCTATGATATCATAGGTCTCCTTGGAAATGGTGCTGACTTCGCCATCTTGGAGCAAGCCGGTGTTCAAGAGTGCGATATCTTTATCGCCCTAACCGAACACGATGAAGTGAATATGATTTCAGCGGTACTTGCTAAAAAAATGGGGGCTAAAGAAACCATCGTTCGGGTGCGAAATCCTGAATACTCTAATGCCTATTTTAAAGAGAAAAATATTCTTGGATTTTCACTTATTGTTAATCCAGAGCTTCTGGCAGCGCGTGCGATCTCAAATATCATTGATTTCCCTAATGCCCTCTCTGTCGAACGATTTGCTGGAGGTCGGGTCAGTCTCATGGAGTTTGTTGTCAAGGATTCTAGCGGTCTTTGTCAAATGCCAATCTCAGACTTCCGTAAAAAGTTTGGTAATGTCATTGTCTGTGCTATGGAGAGAGATCATCAACTGATGATTCCAAGCGGTGATGTTATTATTCAAGACAAGGATAGGATTTTTGTTACGGGAAATCGTGTAGATATGATGCTTTTCCATAACTATTTTAAATCTCGTGCAGTGAAAAGCTTGCTTATCGTCGGGGCTGGAAAGATCGCTTATTATCTACTCGGCATTTTAAAAGACAGTCGCATTGATACCAAGGTTATCGAGATCAATCCTGAAAGAGCTCGTTTCTTTAGTGAAAAATTCCCAAATCTCTATATCGTTCAGGGCGATGGGACAGCCAAAGATATCTTACTAGAAGAAAGTGCTCCTCACTACGATGCGGTCGCAACCTTAACTGGGGTGGACGAAGAAAACATTATCACCTCCATGTTCCTTGACCGTGTTGGCGTCCAGAAAAACATCACCAAGGTCAACCGAACCAGTCTCCTAGAAATTATCCATGCACCTGATTTTTCAAGTATCATCACGCCAAAAAGCATCGCAGTGGATACCATTATGCACTTTATCCGTGGTCGAGTAAACGCTCAGTATTCAGACCTTCAAGCCATGCACCATCTAGCAAACGGTCAAATTGAAACCCTCCAATTCCAAATCAAGGAAGCTAATAAAATGACTGCCAAACCTCTATCACAGTTGAAATTGAAAAAAGGGGTTCTCATCGCAGCCATTATCCGAAAAGGAAAAACAATCTTCCCTACTGGAGAGGATATGCTTGAGGTGGGAGACAAGTTACTCGTGACGACCTTATTGCCAAACATCACCAAAATTTATGATTTGATTGAGAGGTAAAAAATGAATAAAAGTATGATTCGTTACCTCCTCTCCAAGCTTCTCTTGATTGAGGCTGTTCTCCTCCTAGTACCTGTTAGTGTAGCGATCTATTACCAAGAATCCAGTCAAGTATTTATCGCTCTCTTTTCTACGATTGGAATTTTAGTCCTTCTCGGTGGTCTAGGCATTTTACGGAAACCGAAAAATCAACGGATTTATGCCAAGGAAGGGGTCTTAATTGTTGCCCTCTGTTGGATTCTATGGTCTTTCTTTGGCGGCCTCCCCTTTGTCTTTTCAGGACAAATCCCCAGCGTCATCGATGCCTTCTTTGAAATCAGTTCTGGATTTACGACGACTGGTGCTACTATCCTGAACGATGTTTCCGTTCTCACTCGTTCCCTCCTCTTCTGGCGAAGTTTCACCCACTTGATCGGAGGGATGGGGGTACTCGTCTTTGCACTTGCCATTATGGACAATGCCAAGAATAGTCACTTGGAGGTGATGAAGGCTGAGGTCCCTGGACCCGTCTTTGGCAAGGTCGTATCCAAGCTAAAAAACACTGCCCAGATTCTCTATCTGCTTTATCTGGCTCTCTTCTCCCTTTTTGTGGTTATCTACTATCTAGCAGGCATGCCTCTCTATGATAGTTTTGTCATCGCTATGGGAACAGCAGGAACTGGGGGCTTTACCGTCTATAACGACGGAATTGCCCACTATGGTAGCTCACTCATCACCTATCTAGTTAGTATCGGTGTGTTGGTTTTTGGGGTTAACTTCAATCTCTACTACTACCTCATGCTCCGTCGGGTTAAGGCTTTCTTTGGAGATGAAGAACTACGAGCATATATCATCATTGTCCTAGTTTCTACCGGCTTGATTACGCTTAATACACTTCATCTCTATCAAGGTGTCTCTAAGAGTGTTGAAATGGCCTTCTTCCAGGTTTCCAATATCATCACGACAACAGGTTTTGGTTACGGAGATATTACCAACTGGCCCCTCTTCTCCCAATTTATCCTCCTCTTCCTCATGGGAATCGGTGGATCAGCTGGCTCAACTGCAGGTGGTCTTAAGGTGATCAGAGGACTTATCCTCTCTAAAATCGCAAAAAATCAGATTTTGTCCACTTTATCCCCTCACCGTGTTTTGACTCTACACGTCAATAAAACTGTGATTGATAAGGATACCCAGCACAAAATTCTTAAATATTTTGCTATCTATATGATGATTATTCTCTCTCTCATCTTTATCGTCAGTCTTGATAGCAATGATTTTCTAGTCGTGACCAGTGCGGTCTTCAGCTGTTTTAACAATATCGGACCTATTCTAGGTACAACCTCGAGTTTTTCCATCTTTAGTCCTATCTCTAAAATCCTCCTCTCCTTTGCAATGATCGCAGGTCGCTTAGAGATTTACCCAATTTTGCTACTCTTTATGAAACGCACTTGGTCTAAACGCTAATGATAATATAATTCCCCTTTTACAAGCTAGTAGAAGGGGAATTTTTCTATTAAAAATGAGAAGACCTTTCGGTCCTCTCCTAGTCTGTTTATTTTTTAAGAGCTTCTTTGTATCGAGCAACTTCCGCTTGGTTAGCCCAAACATAGTGACCTGGACGAATTTCTACCATAGATGGCTTGTCGGTCTCATAGTCATGTTGGTCAGGATCGTAAACTTTCAAGACCTTCTTGCGTTCCAAGATTGGATCTGGAATCGGTACAGCAGATAGAAGTGCTTGAGTATATGGGTGGACAGGATTGTTAAACAACTCCTCTGTCTCCGCCACCTCGACGATAACTCCCTTATAGATAACCGCGATACGATCTGAGATAAAGCGAACAACCGACAAGTCATGCGCAATAAAGAGATAAGTCAAGCCCAACTCTTTTTGGAACTTCTTGAGCAAGTTCAAGACTTGCGCACGCACTGATACGTCCAAGGCTGAAATTGGCTCATCCGCAATAACGAAATCAGGTTCCATCACAAGGGCACGGGCAATCCCGATACGCTGGCGTTGACCACCAGAAAACTCGTGTGGATAACGGGTCAAGTGTTCTTTCAAAAGTCCAACTTCATGAATCATCTTTTGAACTTTTTCTTTTCGATCTTCTTCGTCTTTGAATAAATGATAGTTGTAAAGACCTTCAGAGATGATATAGTCAACTGTCGCACGCTCATTCAAGCTAGCTGCAGGGTCCTGGAAAATCATCTGGATACGACGGATCAAGTCTGATGATTCCTTATGAGATTTTTTCCCATTAATTTTATGACCATCAAAGATGATTTCACCTTTACTAGTATTATTTAGACCAATAATGGCACGACCAATGGTTGTTTTCCCACTACCAGACTCACCAACAAGAGAGAAAGTTTCTCCCTTGTTGATAAAGAAGTTGGCGTTTTTAACCGCAACAAACTTCTTACTTCCTTCACCGAAGGAAATTTCTAAATCTTTAATTTCTACTAATTTTTCAGACATTTCCTTCCTCCTAGTCTTCTAGATGAGCAAAGCCCATTTTATCACGAATCTTGTCATGCAAATCTGCAATGACCCCAGGTTTTTCAACTTTAGGAGCATTCTCATGAAGCAACCAAGTCTTAGCCCAGTGGGTATCAGTGACTGAAAACTGAGGCGCTTTCTGTTCAAAATCAATTTGCATCGCATAATCTGAACGAAGGGCAAAGGCATCACCTTTCAACTCAGTATAAAGAGACGGTGGTGTTCCTGGGATAGAGTACAATTCCCCTTTATCATCAGCAAGCTGAGGTAAGCTAGACAAGAGACTCCAAGTGTATGGATGACGTGGGTCGTAGAAGACTTCCTCAACAGTACCGTATTCTACAATTTCACCAGCATACATAACCGCTACCTTATCGGCAATACTTGCTACCACACCAAGGTCATGGGTGATAAAGATAATGGTAAAGTGGTACTCATTTTGCAAGGTTTTAAGCAAATCAATGATTTGCGCTTGAATGGTAACGTCAAGGGCCGTTGTTGGCTCGTCACAGATCAAGATATCTGGACGACAGGCAAGGGCAATCGCGATAACGATACGTTGACGCATCCCTCCAGAATATTGGAAAGGATACTCATCAAAACGTTTTTCAGCGTCTGGAATTCCGACCTTGTTCATATAGTCGATTGCCATCTCTTTGGCTTCCTTGGCTGTTTTTCCTTGGTGTTTAACGATAACTTCAGTAATTTGGCTACCAATTGTATTGATTGGGTCCAAACTTGTCATAGGATCTTGGAAGATGGTCGCAATTTTAGCACCACGAATCTTCTCCCATTCCTTGTTAGAAGTAAGAGCGGTCAAGTCTTGTCCACGATAGTCGATGCTTCCTTGGGCAATACGTCCATTGTCTTCTAACATCCCTGTAAAGGTTTTTGTTAAAACAGATTTACCAGAACCTGATTCACCTACCAGGGCAAGAACTTCCCCTTCAATCAGGTCCAAAGAAACTCCTCGGATAGCCGTCAGAACTTTGTCACGAACGTCAAATTCCACGACAATATCACGAGCAGTCAAAATTACATTTTTTCCTTTTATCATGTCTACTCCTATCTATGTGTACGTGGATCACTAGCATCTGCTAGGTTTTGACCAACAACGAAAAGAGATAGGGATACCAAGATCAAGGTTGTCAACGGAATCCAGAACAAGTAAGCGTTGGTCGTAACGTTTTGTGAGTAATCTGAGATCAAACGTCCCAAACTTGGCACTGTTACAGGCAATCCCAATCCAAAGAAGGAAAGGAAGGCTTCATAAGAGATGAAACTTGGCAACATCAAGGTCATTGTAGAAACAATAACAGACACCAATTGCGGCATGATGTTTTTAACAATGATTTTAAAGGTTGGCGTTCCAAGTGTTTGAGAAGCAAGGTTGTATTCCAAGTCACGGTAACGCATGATTTGAATACGAATCATATAAGCAATCCCAATCCAAGTTGTCACACTCATGGCAAAAATCAAATTCCAGAAACCAGCACCGATTGAGTAAGTCAAGACAATGACAATCAAGAGAGATGGAATGTTTGAAATAATGTTATAAACTTCCATCATGACGCGGTCAACGGATTTTGAAATTCCCCAAATTCCACCAACAATAACCCCGATCACAAGGTTGATAAAAGTGGCAATTACAGAGATAAGAATTGAATTACGCGCACCAAACCAAACCCCATCAAACAAGGATTTACCATTGCTATCTGTACCAAACCAATGTTCAGCATTGGGCTTGATAAAACGAGCAGAAAAGTCATTGACCTTACTTACATCGTTGAAGTCAAAATCTGAGAACATTGGGTAAATAAAGCTCATCAAGATAATGGCAACCAAAATCCCCAACATAATGACTGTTGATTTTTTCTTTAGAAATTGTCTAAATACAGAACCCCAGTATGAATAGGCAGGAGCATCAATTGTTTCAGAGGCAAAATCGTCACGTTTTACGAACTGAAATTTTTCTTTTCCGATTGTTGACATTATTTGCCTCCTTTCTCTGTCAATTTAATACGTGGGTCAAGCATGGTCATCCAGATATCTCCTACAAAGAGTGAGAAGATAGAAATACATGTGAAGATGAAGACAAGACCAACTACCATTGAGTTATTTGACGCCTTAACAGAGTCAATCAACATTTTACCCATACCTGGGAAAGCGAAGACCGTTTCTGTCAATGTTGCACCACCAATAACTCCGATTACGGCACCAGGAATACCTGAAACCAAAGGAACCATGGCATTTTTAAAGATGTGTTTATTTGAAATTTCTTTTTCAGACAAACCTTTGGCGCGAGCAAAACGTACGAAGTCCTGAGATTGCAAGTCGATCATGTAACGACGAATCCAGATAGCCGTACTTGGAGCACCCAATAGACCTAAAATAACTGCCGGTAGGACATAAGAACGCCAATCTCCAGCCCCCAAGATAGGGAATGAGTCTGGCAGACCGATAGATGATCCAATCAAGCGCACAATATATACCAAAGCAATCGTTGGAAGGGCAAGCAAGAAGGTCAGAGCACCTGTCGAGAAGCTGTCAATCCAAGTATTTTTGTGGCGAGCCATAGCAGATCCAAGTGGAATAGCGATCGCATACGAGATAATCAAACCAATCAAACCAGCAACAGCTGAGCTTGCAATCATAGATGGGTATTGGTAATTGCTTTCTGTAGCCGTGTAAGGATCGTCCTTACCATAGTTTGCCACCTCACGTGCGTCTGCTTGACTTGGTGATTTGTAGGTACGAGAGTAGATATCTACAGATGAAGTCTTTTTACCTGTAGGGAATTGAACTTCTGATGTCTTAGTTTGTCCCTGACCTTGGGTGATAACTTGAAGCACTGGTGTGTTTGCATAAGTTGGGTAAGAATCACCTAAGTTAACGTTTACAAAGTTTTGGTGTACAAATGGGAATTGGTTGTTGAAATACAAAAGATACTTATGTTTTGTACCTGAACCAACCAATGACCAACCGATAGCAGGGTCATTTTCAAAACGAAGATAGCGTTGCAAGTTTGGATTTTCAGGGTCTTGAATCTTGTTTGTATGATCAATATCAATCAAGTTGGCATAGAATTTGAAAACACGTTCAAAAATCGGAATTTCACGCGTAGCATAGAATTGACCACTTTCTGAGAATACACCTAGCGTCCAACCATTTCCTAGTTGGTTGATGTATTTTTCGTAGATTGCCTTATTGGTATCATTTGCATCTACTGTTACAGATGAGTCCATCGTGCTAGCTTTTTCTTGCAACTCCTTGGTATCGTAGTACTCGATATAGCCCATCCGTTCATAAACGGTATTTTCATAATTATCCCGCTTGTCCGGTGTCGTTGCAATCTTGTTATAGTTGGTATCCTGCTTGAAAATCAATTTTCGAGGAACCATCGTATAAATTATTGTGTAGGTCAAGGTTGTCACTAAGAAAATAGACAACAATGAACGCAATACACGCATAAAAATATATTTCTTCATATCGTTTCCTTTTAAAATCCCAAAAGAACCTTCTCCTCATGGAGAGAAAGTTCTCTTGAGAGTTATTTATTTAACGTGATTAGCCAATTCTTTTTGAACTTTTTCGTTTGATTCTTTTTTCTCTTTGAGCCATTTCTCACGAGCTTGTTCATAGTCAGCTTTGGTTACAACCTTATCTTGTAACTGAATATACTTGAAGTATACGTCTGAGCCTTTATCTCCAGATTGGCTGTATGATGCAGAGAATGGTACAACACGAGAAATGATTGGTGCAGCACCACTTGATGACATAGCTGGCAAGAAGAGTGAGCTGTCTGTCAACCAAGCTTGAGCAGTCGCGTATTTTTCATAACGAACATTCAAGTCGCTTGTTTCTTTAGCAGCTTCATCAACTAGCTTATCGTATTCTTTCAAACCAACTTGAGCTGCTGCAGCATTATCTGCACCTTCGTAACCCATGTATGTTTTTGTTTGTTCAGCATTCGTTGTCTTCAAGATATCAAGGTAAGTTGATGGATCTTCATAGTCAGGGTTCCATCCAACTGCTCCTGAGAGATCCCAATCTTCTGCCGCAGCGTTTGCAGCATAGTAAGTGATATTGTTCAACTCATCTTTAGAAATTTGTTGGATATCGATAACCACATTATCTTCACCAAGTACTGTTTCAACGGATTGTTTGAAGGATTGGATACGTGCAATATAGTTTTTAGATGTTTGGTCTACTGGGATATCCAAGTGGATAGGGAATTTCACACCTTCTGCTTCCAATGCTGTTTTAGCTTTCGCAAATTCGGCTTTGGCTTTATCGGCGTTGAAGAGTCCATCTTGACCATCCGCAAAGTTTACGTTCTTCCACTCATCACCGTAAGCAGCCATCTTTTCAGTTACCAAGTCACCAAAAGTTTTTTCACCTGCAGAGACAAAACCTGGTTTCACAAAGAGGTTACGGACTGCAAGAGGAGCACCCTCTTTACCATTAATTTGTGCTGAGTAAGAAGTACGGTCAAAGGCGAAGTTCAAGGCCTGACGGAAGTCCTTGTTAAGAAGGGCTTTCTTAGTAGAAGTCTTCTCTTCATCAGTTGTCTTAGAAGTGTATTTGTATCCTTGACGGTCAATGTTCACACCCAAACCACCGATACCAGGTCCTGATGGATTGTAGTAGATATTGTCCTTGTAGGTCTCTTCAACTTTAGAGTAGTTCGAACTTGTAGGGAAAAGGCGAGCATAGCTATAAGCTCCACTTGTAAAGTTACGTTCAATTGACTCTTGGTCTGACCCATCATAGAAAGCAAGGGTTACTTTATCAATATGAACATTGTCTTTGTCCCAGTAGTTTTCATTCTTAGCGAATTCAATAGAAGACTTAGCAGTCAACCCTTTCAGCAAGAATGGTCCATTGTAAAGCAATGATGTAGGGTCAGTCGCTTTACCAAAGTCAGTCCCTTTTGATTTTTCAAAATCCTCGTTTAATGGCCAGAAGATTGAGTAGGCCATCTTAGAGTTCCAGTATGGTTCTGGTTGATTCAAAGTATACTCAAGAGTATAATCATCAACAGCCTTCACGCCTACTGAAGAAAAGTCTTTATTGTTTCCAGCTGTATAGTCAGCTAGACCTTTAACTGAATCTTCTGCTAGATAAAGAGCTTCTGATTTTTTATCAGCTGCGTGTTTCAAACCATTTACAAAGTCCTTAGCAGTAACTTCTGCGTACTCTTCTCCGTCAGATGTAAACCATTTGACACCTTTACGAATCTTGTAGGTATAAGTCAAACCATCTTTTGAAACTGACCAGTCTTCTGCAACCGCAGGAACTAGGTTTCCATATTTATCATTTGTGAAGAGACCATCGATACCATTTGAAGTGGCAATTTTGGTACTTTGTTTTCCTGAAATCAAGTAATCCAATGTTTCTGGATCAGCTGTATAAACATAACCATAATTTTTTGGCGCTGTAGAATCAGATGATTTTGAAGAACCACAAGCAGCTAAAACACCAGTTGCTAATAGGGCAATCCCTGCTGCGACAAATACTCTACTTTTTTTCATGTATGTATCCCCTCTTTAAAAAAAATTTTAGTCTTGTTTTCGATTATATCACATATTATCTAAAAAGTAAACGAATTTTCAGAATATTTAGGCGTATACCCTCAAAAAACTTTCATTTGTCAAATTTTTCTATTCTTTGTTTGCTATCTAGGGTGATTAGATGGCAAATTTACAGCCCGTAAGGACTGTTTCCCAGACCTTCTCTCTAGGTTTTCAAGACTGTCAAAAAAGGACAGGATAGCCTAAATTGGATTTTCGTTTAAGAAACTATTGACGTAGAATCATTTTCAAGGTATAATAATAAACGTTGAGGCGGTATAGCCAAGTGGTAAGGCACGGCTCTGCAAAAGCTTGATCGTCGGTTCAAATCCGTCTACCGCCTTATAGTAAACCAAAAGACTCCTCGTGAGTCTTTTTTCTTATAAATGGGAGCTTGAGCACCTGATGGTGACTCAAGCTCCTTTATTCTGTTTCTTCTTCATTTTCTATTTCAGTGATTTGAACTTTTACCTTAGTGACACGTCCGTTTTTCACCTTGTCATTGGTGAGTTTGATTTGTTTGTTTTGGCTAACCAACTCAAAACTGATTTTTTCAGTTGTTGGAATGGTTCCAACACCCGTCAAATAATAACCGGCGATGGTATCCACATCATCGCTTTCTAGTTCGACACCAAAGTAGTTATTGAAGTCGTTAAGATTCATGGTTCCCTGTGCAATATAGGTGTCCTCACCGATTTGATGGACTTCAATTTCTGCTCGGTCTGTCTCGTCGTCGATTTCTCCGACAATCTCCTCCAGCAGGTCCTCCAGTGTGACCAGACCAGCCATACCACCATATTCATCGAGCAAAATGGCCATCTGTCTCTGAGTATTTCGCAATTCTTTTAGCAAGTCATCCACAAAAATAGTTTCCGGGACAAAGAGTGGATCTTGTAAGATCCTCTTCCAGACAATATTGTCAAAACCATCCACAAAGGCCGCATTAAGAAGACTCTTGGTGTGAATAATCCCAATCACATTGTCCTTATCCCCATCATAAACTGGGATACGGGAAAAGTTTTGTTTTAAAATACTTTGGATAATGGTTTGACTATCATCCTGAATATCCACCATAAAGGCATCTGTCCGAGGAACCATAACTTCTCTCGCCATCAGTTCATCTAGAGAGAAAATCCCTTGTAACATCTCGATTTCGTCTGCATCCAAGGTTTCCTCACTCTTGGTCAACATGTACTCAATTTCATCTCGAGTCATTTTTTCATCCGCATCATCAAAGGTCATTGGTGTTAAACGACTCAAGAGATTGGTTGAAGCAGATAACAACCAGACAAAGGGACTGACAATCTTCCCAAGTCCAATAATTATCGGAACAGAGCGAATGGCTAAGGCATCTTTGAGATTGAGGGCAATCCGTTTAGGATAGAGTTCACCAAAAACAATAGAGATGTAGGTCAAGAATGCCAAAGAGAGGAAACTTGCAATGGCATAAGCTGTTTCTCCATTCCCCATCCAAGAGGCAATTACTTGTCCAAGTGTAGCTGCCAATTTTGCCCCTGACAAGATCGTGATCAAGGTGATACCGACTTGAATGGTTGATAAAAAGTGATTAGGGTTTTCAAGTACCTTTAGCAAACGGATATAGCGTTTATCGCCTTCTTCTGCTTTTTGCTCTACTCGGGCACGATTTAGTGACACCATAGCCATTTCTGTAGCTGAGAAAAAGGCATTTAAAAAGGTCAATACAACTAAAAGTACAAATTGCAGTAACAAATCCTGACTGCTCGGGTCTTCCATGGTCTTTCTCCTAAAATAGTATCTTGTGTTCCATTATATCATAAATCGGCCTAGGAATCACATTATTTTCTAATTTATACAATCGCTCCCTTATCAATGACCGACAAGGGAGCAATTTTTATTCCTTTTTTTCTAGTTTGTCACCGTGACCTGACCTGTTCGGTAATCAAGCTGGATACCCTTTTGAACATTTGGAATTAGGACATTGAATTCCAATTCGCCATCTGAAGACTTGGCTTCGATTTGTGAAGCGGATGGAACTAGGTCCTCATTTGTCGCATAGTGGAGCGTCACGCGATAACGGACCCTCTTATTTTGGTCCAAGGCTTTTCTGACCAAACTCTCATAGTAGTTCTGACCTGTCGAATCCTCAGCCTGAGCCTGGTTCGCCCAAGCTGTCTGGACTGCAATGTTCTTGGGATTACTGGTAGAGGCATCAAAACCATCCAAACCACCTATCAAGGCATAGCCCAGCAGGTGTCCTCTATCAACTGCATGTGTGTAGGCTCCCTTTAGATTCTTAACCTGATGCCATCCTGGTGGCGTCCAAGAGGTTGAGCCATTGCCTGTTTCTTCACGATTCTTATACTGCCGAGTCGCTTTGGATAAGATGGCATTGGCAACAGTTGGAACTGTTTCTTTTCCAACTGGTTTTGTTTTATTATCCGCATAGGGTTTGCTAGAAACTTTGGCATCTAGATTGGTTTTATTGCCATTGATAATGAAGGCACCTGCCCCATTCCACTCGAGCCCCCCCTTGATTTGATTTTTGATTGACTCAGTTAAGACACTTTCTGCCAACTCCTGACTGGGAGCTTCTGAAGTTTGTTTTTTCTGACTAACCTTTGTTCTAGGGGTGTTTGGCGCTGACTGCATCTGCTTGATGTAATAACTACCAGCAGATAATAGTAAGAATATGAGTAACCCTATCAGAGCCTGTCTTGTTTTCTTGTCCATATCTCTCCTTATATCTCTAGAAAAAGACTGGTCTCCCAGCCTAATTTCCTGTAAATTTGCTAATCAATTCCTGCCACTTTGCTGGAGACAAGATTGCCCATGGATCCTGTCCCTTTCCTAGGATTCCATAGCCTACCATCAAGCCAATTCCTAAAGCCAGAAAGCCTAGCAATAGTACGATAAAAATCAACAGTAAACGACGGAGTACATAGCGTAAGTTTTTATTCTTCTTCATCATTTGCCTCGATTCGCTGAATCTTTGCTCCTAGCTGAGCCAATTTCTCATGGAAACGGTAGTAACCTCTATCGAGGTGGACTAATTTACCAACAACTGTTTCTCCCTGCGCAACCAGACCTGTCAAAATCAAGGCCGCACTGGCACGGAGGTCCGTTGATAGAACTTCTGCTCCCTGCAAAGGCTGTCCACCAACAATACGGGCTGTGTCACGGATAATCTCAGAGTGCAAGCCCATGCGGCGCATTTCTTCTAGGTGTTGAAAACGATTTTCAAAAACTGTCTCCACCATAGTTGATTCGCCTTTTGCGACGGTCATCAAGGCTGTAAATTGAGCCTGCATATCTGTTGGAAATCCTGGGTGGGGCAAGGTTTTCACATGAACAGCTTTTAGATTTTCCAGTTGAGAACGGACACGAATGCCTTCCGACTCCTCTGTTACATCTACTCCCATTTCAAGGAGTTTGGCAATCAAGGGACGATTATGCTCCCAGACTGCATCTCGAATGAGGACATCACCGCCAGTCATGGTTGCCGCCACCATAAAGGTTCCAGCTTCGATACGGTCCTGTACCACATTATGAGTTGTTCCATGGAGTTCCTCAACACCAGTCACTGTAATTGTTTCAGTACCAGCTCCCTTGACCTTGGCCCCCATTTCATTAAGAAGGATAGCAAGGTCAACAATTTCCGGCTCACGCGCAGCATTTTCAATAACAGTCACACCATCAGCTAACGTCGCTGCCATCATCAGGTTTTGTGTCGCGCCAACACTAGGGAAGTCCATATAGATATGAGCGCCATGCAAGCGTTCTGCCTTGGCTTCGATGTAACCAGCTGTCTGGCTAATCTTAGCTCCCATAGCTTCCAAGCCCTTGAGGTGGAGATCTATTGGGCGACTCCCAATGGTGCAACCACCTGGCATGGATACCTTGGCATGTCCTACACGAGCAAGGATTGGTCCCAAGACAACGATCGATGCACGCATCTTGCTGACATACTTGTAAGGAGCTTCCTCCGTGATGTCACCAGTCGCATCGACTTCGACAAGATGAGCTTCCTCATCAAAGTCAACCTTGGCATTCAGACCACGAACTACTTGATTCATGGTGAAAACATCTGACAAGATTGGGACGTTCTGCAAGACTGTCTTACCCTTACTTGCTAGAATAGTCGCTGCCAACAAGGGCAAGACGGCATTCTTTGCTCCCTCGATGGTTACACTCCCGACCAGACGATTATCACCGCCTTGAACCACAATTTTTTCCATAGTTGTTTCCTTTACTTTTGATTTTATAATAATCCTCTAAGTGCTTCTTGCCACAATTGATATAAACTGATAAAGAATGAACTCAATATGTAGCCCATTACAATACTAAAGAAGCCTACCAACAAACGAACCTTTTTTGTGTTAGTAGCGGTCGCTTTTAAAACCTTTTCCCATCTCACAAGATCCTTCAAAAGGTAAAAACTCAAATAAATAAAGAGTATATGACTACTTAGAGTGAATAATAATTGAACCATTTGACCATTATACCATCTTATCCGCTTGCGCGCTAGTTTTCGATTTTTCTACGAATTAGGGGTTGCTTTTAAGATAATCAATCGCATCCTGCAAGGTTTTAACGGGAACGATTTTCATCTCTGTCTTGATCGTTTTGGCAGCTTCTAGGGCTGTTCCATAGTTGCTTTTCGCATTGGGATCTGCTTTTTTTGCTTCCTCGGTGACTGGATTATCAGGAGCAAAAAAGACGTTGGCTCCCTGACGAGAGGCTGCAACTACTTTTTTGTCAATTCCACCAATGTCGCCAACATTTCCGTCCCGATCAATAGTTCCCGTTCCCGCAACGATGCGGCCATTACGAAGACCTGGATCTGCTATCTGGGTGTAGATAGCTAGACTAAACATGAGACCGGCACTTGGACCGCCGATACCAGCTGTGGAGAAGCGAATGGGAACATCACTTGTCACTTCCGTACGGTCAATCAAGCCAATCCCAATCCCGTTTTTCCCGTTTTCGAGAGTGATAATTTTACCTTCAGCAGTCTTGACTCTTCCGTCTTCTTCGTAGGTTACCTTGACTGGATCTCCTAGTTTTTGAGAGTTGACATAATCAACCAAGTCCTTTGAACTATCAAAGGTCTTGTCATTAACAGCTGTCACGGTATCCGCAATGTTCAGAATACCCTTAAAAGTTGAATTATCCGTCACGGTTAAGACATAAACTCCCAGATACTTGAGTTCGATATCCTTACCAGCCGTCTTCAGTCCTTGATACTTGGCCATATTTTGAGAAGTTTGCATGTAGAACTGATTGATCCGCATAAACTCCGCATCCGTAGAGCCACCCGTTGTCTCCTTGGCGCTTCTAATATCTGTGAAAGGTGTTAACCAAGCATAGACAAGATGCGATAGGGTTGCGTGTCGAATCCCAACTGTCACAAACTGGTAAGCTCCTGCTTCTGTGTCTTCTGTTTCATTGACTTTCAAAACGCGACGGATATCCTCCGCTCCACCCGGAACTTCTATGTAGTAAGGTAAAGGTACTACAAAGGCTAAAAAAGTCAATACTAGTGCTAGGATGACATATAAGGGCCATCTAGTTTTTTTCTTCATGTTCTAATTCCTCCACAACACTGTTTGGGACATATTGCTGAATCTCCTGACCAAACTTCAGAAGTTCTCTCACGGCCGAAGAGCTAATATAAAGATGCTCTGGGCGGCTATATAGGTAAATGGTTTCGATTTCTGGAGCCAGTTGATGATTGTAGTAATCAAAACTAGACTCGTATTGCAAGTCGGTGGCATTCCGCAAGCCACGGACAAGAGTTTTGGCTCCCAGTTTTCTTGCAACATCGACGACTAGTTGGTCATGAGAAGCCAGCACCTCTACATTACCTAAATGCGCCACCGCTTTTTCAACTGCTCGTTTGCGATTTTCAACGGGGAGAAACCCTTGTTTGTGGGGATTGTAGAACACCCCGACATAGAACTTATCAAAGAGTTTGCTGGCGCGTTCAATCATATCCAGATGTCCATTTGTCATCGGATCAAATGATCCTGTAAATAATCCAATTTTATCTGACATAAACTGTCACCTTACTAATCCCATATATTTTTTCTTTCCAGATGCCTAAGCAGGCGATTTCTTCTGGAAGTTCTACAGACTTATCGGTTTCGCAGACGACCATGACTTCTTGGGAGAAGAGATTTCTTTCTGCCATTTTTTCGATATCTGCAACGATTTGTTCTTTTGCATAGGGAGGGTCTAAAAAGACCAGATCAAAGGGACCATTCACATGCTCCAAGGCTCGTTCAGCCTCCATCTTTAAGAGCTGAAATTTGGAAACTTCCTTGGTCATTTGGATATTTTCAGCGATGACTGCTTGTGCCTTTCGCTCCCGTTCCACTAAGACAGCACTGGACATCCCTCTTGACACAGCTTCAATAGACAGACCGCCACTGCCAGCATAGAGATCCAAGACACGACCACCCTCAAAATAGGGACCTATCATGTTAAAGATAGCTCCTCTCACCTTATCAGATGTCGGCCTAGTCGTCTTTCCTTCTAGCGTCTTGAGAGGACGCCCCCCATAGATTCCTGATACGATTTTCATACCGTTTATTATACCAAATTATGGGCAAAAAGAGAAAGAAAACCGAACCTTACGGTTCGATTTCCTACAAGATATTTTCGTAAGTATCGCGGACTTCTTGCGGCCAAACACTGGTCTGAACCTCTCCGATGTGTTTCTTACGAAGAAGGAACATGGCCATCCGAGACTGTCCAATCCCCCCACCGATTGTCAATGGGAAAAGACCGTTGAGCAGGGCTTTATGCCATTCCAACTCCAGACGATCTTCGTCTCCTGTAAGAGCTACTTGGCGACGAAGTGTGTCCTCATCTACCCGAATCCCCATTGAGGAAAGCTCAAAGGCGCAACCGAGAGATTCATTCCAAACCAGAATATCTCCATTTAGCCCCTTGTAGCCACTCTCAGACTCTGTTGTCCAGTCATCGTAGTCAGGCGCACGGCCATCATGAGGTTTGCCATCTGATAACTCTCCACCGATACCAATCAAGAAGACTGCCCCGAATTCTTTACAGATTGCATTTTCACGCTCTTTTGGTGTCAAGTCTGGGTAACGTTCTACTAGCTCTTCTGTATGGATAAAGGTAATTTGTTTTGGCAAAATCGATTCGATATCATAGCGAGCTTCTACGGCTAACTCTGTCAGACGAATAGCCTTGTAAATCTTTTCAACTGTTTCTTTAAGATAAGCGATATTGCGTTTTCCATTTGGAATCACTTTTTCCCAGTCCCACTGGTCTACATAAACAGAGTGAGTCGCATCTAGCGAATCTTCATCTGGGCGAAGAGCCTTCATGTGGACAAACAAACCTTCCCCATCACCGAAACCAAAACGAGCCAAGGTGTGGCGTTTCCATTTAGCAAGTGAATGAACGACCTCATAGGTTTCATTCGGGATTTGCAAGACCTTCACAGATACTGGATTTTCAACACCTGAAAGGTTATCCTGCATCCCATCGCCGACCTTACTCAAGATAGGTCCCTGAACTTCAACGACTTCTAGTTTATCTTTCAAATACTGGGTAAAGGTATTTTTAACAAAAGAAATTTCTTCTTGCTGATGAATAAAACTTTTCTTCATAAACAGCTCCTCAAAAATTAGTTAAAAGCATTATACACCTATTTCCAAGAAAAGAAAAGAGTAAATAAGAAAAAGTCAGTGCTCTTTTGAACACTGACTCTGACATTCATTAATCGTTTCGACCAAAGATTCGTAAGATGCTAAGGAAGAGGTTGATAAAGTCTAGGTAGATGCTAAGCGCCATTGAGATGACCCATCCTGTCGCTACTTGTCCTCGTGACTGCTCATAAACATAGCGAATCTTTTGGTTGTCCCAAGCAATCAAACCTGAGAAGACCAAGACCATGGCAATACTAATCATGTAGTCAAAGAAGCTATTGGCTAAAAATAGATTCACAACCATGGCAATGATGAGACCAACGAGCGCCGCCATCAAAGCTCGGCCCATTCCACTCAAATCTTTCTTAGTGAAAATTCCGATTGCCGCCATGACAAAGAAGAGAAGGGCGCTGGATACAAAGGCTGATAAGACGGTCCCAGGTGTATAGAAGGCTACGACAAAACTAAGCGTAAAGCCATTTAAAACAGAATAAACTAAAAATACTGGGAGAGCTGCTGGGCTGTTTTTGGCAGCCATGCTACTTGCAACAAAGACTAGAGCAAGTTCTGCAAAAGTTGCAATCATCAGCCAGAGACGACCATGCATTAAAAAGTAGACCAATTGAGACTGAAAGACTGTCAACATCAAAGCTGACACGAGAGCTGATAGACCAATCCCAAGTCCCACAAAGGCATAAACCTTAGCGTAAAATTGATTGAGACCTGAACGTTCTTGAATAATCGTTTGATTCATTCTGATTCTCCTTTTTCTATAAATATGTCTTGATTATAACAAAGATTTTATAAATTAGCTGAAATAAAACATCAATATACCTGCTGCAACTGCCACGTTGAGACTCTCTGCTCGACCTTTCATGCCAATATGAACCAGCTGATCAGCACTCTCAGTCATGACAGAACTAATCCCCTGTCCTTCATTTCCCATGACTAAAACAAAGTTCTCTAGTGAAGAAAGTTCACGATAATCCTTTGAATCTCTCGATAATGTCGTTGCCAGAATGGGCAAATTGCTCTTCTTTGCCTCCTCTACAAAGGTAGCAAGAGGCAGACGATAGATGGGCAAGTGAAAATGACTTCCTTGCATGGAACGCAGGGTCTTGAGACTGTAGATATCTGCTGACTTGTCTGAAACAATGACTCCTGTAAAACCTGCCGCATCCGCCGTCCGAATCATGGTGCCCACATTACCAGGATCTTGAACATCCTCTAAAAATAGATACTTGCCCTGATGGAGATCAGGCAGTCCCACTTCTTCTTTTTGAATCACTGCAACAATGCCTTGAGGGGTTTGCGTATCTGCTAAATCTCGCAAAATCTCCTCTGAAACCCAGACCGTTTGAGGAAAAGCAGCTAACTGATCTCGGTAACTTTCCAGAGCAAAAATCCTCTCAATCCTCACTCCTGCTTGAACAGCTTCTTCAAATAAGTGCCAACCTTCAATCAAATAGACAGACTTTCGATATTTTTTTTGATGCAATTTTTTGGCATTTTTTACCACTGAATTGGCTTTTGAGGTTATAATAGTCATAGAAACATTATAACACAATCAAAGGGGTTTGGTATGCAAAAGGTTAGAATGATTGCCCAAGGTAGGGTGCAGGGTGTTGGTTTTCGTTGGGGTGTGGTTACTCTAGCGCTTGAAATCGGTGGCATCACTGGTCGTGTTTGGAATAATGACGATGGCACAGTGGAAATTCTTGCTCAGGCAGACTCCTCTGCCACTATGGCAAAATTTATCCAAGAAATCCGAAAAGGTCCGACACCTTTTTCAAAAGTTACCTATCTAGATGTACAAATGAGCAACTTTTCATCCTATTCGGACTTCAAAGTCGCAAATTAGGTCTCTAGAACTATTGTATATTTTACAAAAAAACAGTAGAATAGAAAGGTATAATTTTTAAAGAAGGAATGAAAACATTGAAATCTATTAAACGTTTTGCCCTCTCTGCTATGGGAGTGGCTATGCTACTCGTCTTGACAGGCTGTGTCCAAGTAGACAAAGCAACAGGTAAGCCAATTGGTCCCGTTTGGGATTTCTTGGGTGCTCCGATGGGAGAAGCTATCAAGTACTTCGCTACTGATAAAGGTCTAGGCTTCGGGGTCGCTATCATTATCGTAACCATTATCGTGCGCTTGATTATCTTACCACTTGGTATCTACCAATCATGGAAGGCGACACTTCACTCTGAAAAGATGAACGCCCTCAAACACGTACTCGAACCACACCAAACACGTCTCAAAGAAGCAACAACTCAGGAAGAAAAACTTGAGGCTCAACAAGCTCTCTTTGCCGCTCAGAAAGAACACGGTATCAGCATGTTTGGTGGTGTAGGATGTTTCCCTATCCTCATTCAAATGCCTTTCTTCTCTGCTATCTACTTTGCAGCCCAATACACTGATGGTGTAGCTAGCTCTACCTTCTTGGGTATCAATCTTGGTTCCCCAAGTATGATCCTTGTAGCCTTTGCTGGTATCCTCTACTACCTCCAATCACTTCTCTCACTTCATGGAGTAGAAGACGAGATGCAAAGAGAACAGCTCAAGAAAATGATTTACATGAGCCCACTCATGATTGTCGTCTTCTCCTTCTTCGCACCAGCCAGTGTGACGCTTTACTGGGTTGTCGGTGGTTTCATGATGATTCTCCAACAGTTCATCGTTAACTATGTTGTTCGTCCAAAACTTCGCAAAAAAGTTCGTGAAGAATTTGCCAAAAATCCACCAAAAGCAAGTTCATTTTCAACTGGAGGCGGACGCAAAGATGTCACTCCAAACCAAGCAACTGCGATCATGACCAATAAGAAACATAAAAAACGCAATGCTGGTAAACAACATTCTCGAAAATAAGAAAAAAGCTTAGCTGAAAGGCTAGGCTTTTTATGCATCACAAAAGCCCGATGTCTCCATCAGGCTTCTTTTTTATCCATGAACACGTTTCATGTAGTCTTGGTAACTTTCTGTATCCATTAATTCCTTGGCATTCTTGACACGGTCTGCTGTTGGAGGTTTGACCCCTTCAAGCGAATAAGGAATCCCAAGTTCACGCCACTTGAATTCTCCCATCGTATGATAAGGTAGGATTTCAAACTTGTCAACGTTTTTGAGGGTCTTGACAAACTTACCGAGTTCGATCAAATCCTCATCTCTGTCCGTCAAACCTGGAACCAGCACGTGGCGAATCCAAACAGGCTTCCCGATATCTGATAGGTACTGGGCACAGGCCAAGATGTTTTTATTGGTTTGGCTTGTGACAATCTTATGCTGTTCTTCGTTGATTTCCTTGATATCCAGGAGAACCAAGTCTGTCACCGCCATGAGTTTATTAAACTTTTCGAGATAACGTGGTTTGTTACGGAATGGAAGGGCACAGGTATCCAAGGTACAGTGGATTCCTTTTTCCTTGGCCTTGGTAAAGAGTGCAATTAGGAAATCAATCTGTAAGAGGGCTTCTCCTCCACTAACAGTGATTCCTCCCTTGTCTCCCCAGAAACCACGGTAGCGAAGGGCTTCTGTCAAGACATCGTCTACTGTCCGTTCGCGTGATTTATTGGTTTCCATAGCCCATGTATCAGGGTTATGACAGTACTGGCAACGCATGTGACAGCCCTGCAAAAAGACAATAAAACGAATCCCAGGGCCATCTACCGCCCCAAAACTCTCTGTCGAATGCACCATTCCTGTCACTTGTCCATAGTCAATTGTTTCTTCAGACATATCGTCACCTTCCTTGAAACCGTTTTATAGTTTTATTATATCACGAGTAAGGGGAAAAACAAGGTTTTTTGTCTATTTTTTAGAAAGCAATCTGTTTTTCACTTTCATTTTCATTCCCTTTTAGTGATCTGGTTCAAAATCAAAACCATACAAGGTTGCGAAATAGTCCTCAGGACGCTCTGCACGGCGGATTTGGCGGGCTTTGCCTTCTTCGGTATAGAGGATTTCTGCCGAGCGTAGTTTGGCATTGTACTGATAACCCATGGAGAATCCATGTGCACCTGTATCATGAATTACCAGCAAATCACCGATTTCTGTATGAGGTAGTTCGCGATTCACTGCAAATTTATCATTGTTTTCACAGAGTGAACCAACCACATCTACCACCTCAACTGGTCCGTCTGGATGGGTCAGATTGGTGATATGGTGGTAGGCTCCATACATGGCTGGACGCATGAGGTTGACTGCTGATGCATCCACGCCCAGATAGGTACGATAGGTTTTTTTCTTATGAGTGACTCTTGTGACCAAAGCTCCGTGAGGGGCTAACATAAAGCGACCCAATTCGGTGAAAATCTTAACCTGACCAAGTCCTGCAGGTGTAAGAACTTCTTCATAAACCTTACGCACTCCTTCACCAATCACAGCGATGTCATTTGGCTCCTGGTCTGGGCGATAGTTGACACCAATACCGCCGGAAAGATTGATAAAGTCTAGCGAAATGCCCAACGTTTCCTTAATTTCAACGGCTAATTCAAAAAGCTGACGAGCCAACTCTGGGTAGTAGAGATGGGTGACGGTATTGGATGCTAGGAAAGAGTGAATCCCAAATGTCTTGACTCCTTTTTCCTTCAAAACCGCAAAGGCTTCAAAAAGCTGGTCCTTGGTCATGCCAAACTTAGCTTCTCCTGGATTGTCCATAATGTCGGTACCCAGTTCAAAAACACCTCCAGGATTGTAACGACAAGAGATAATTTCTGGGATGCCTGCTGCACGCTCTAGATGTTCAATATCTTCAAAAGCATCCAAGTTAATGGTCGCACCCAATTCACGCGCATATGCGTACTCTTGGTCTGGCGTGTTATTAGAAGAGAACATAATCTCAGAACCGGGAAAATCCAGTTTATAGCTCATCAAGAGCTCCACGTAACTAGAACAGTCCACACCACAACCTTCCTCTTGGAGGATTTTCAAGATGGCTGGAGTTGGAGTAGCCTTGACTGCAAAATATTCTTTAAAGCCCTCATTCCACGAAAAAGCCTTGTTGACGGCTCTTGCTTTTTCACGAATCCTCTTCTCGTCATATAAGTGAAAGGGAGTCGGGAACTCTGCAACAATTGTTTCTAAATCTTCACGGCTGATAAATGGTGTTTTCATAAGCATCCTTCTATTCTGTTTGCAAAGAAAGGCTGGGACAATCGTTCCAACCTTTAGTTCTATCTCTTATTTGTCTTCGTCAAAGATATTTCCAATCTCAACATCGATGGATTGGTTCTTAACATCAATATTGGTTACTTTCAAGAGTGACTTATAATCAAACTGCTTTTCACGTTCTTCTTGGGCATTGTCTGCAAAGACTGCAACACCAGCTAGTTCAGAATCGAACTCACGCAAGAGACTAATCATCCCGTTGACAGTTCCGCCACCTTTCAAGAAGTCATCCACAATCAAGACACGACTGCCTGCCTTGAGACTGCGTTTTGAAAGGAACATTTTCTCAATGCGGTCACCGCTGGAACCTGATACATAGTTGACGCTGACCGTTGAACCTTCGGTAATTTTCAAGTCACGGCGCACAATGACAAATGGAACATTGAGGACATTGGCAACTGCATTTGCGAGTGGAACCCCTTTAGTTGCTACTGTCATAACAGCATCAATTTTTTGGTCCATAAAGCTCTTGGCAATGATGCGCCCAATATTTTTCAAAATGGCAGGTGTACTGAGCAAATCAGATAGGTAGATGTAGCCACCTGGCAAGATACGGTCGCTTTCTGAAAGTTTGTCACGCAAGTCTGCGATCATTTCTTTGGCTTCATGACTCGAGATGGATGGTGTAAAGATAACGCCACCACCTGCTCCAGTCACAGTCTGAATATGGCCGATTTCGATTTCCTCAAAGGCACGCTTGATAATCACGATATCCTCTGAGATAGAGGATTTGGCAGATTCGTACTTTTCTGCAAAGGTGTTGAGACTTGTTAGTTTGTATGGATTATTAATCAAATAGTTGGAAATGACAACCATCCGATCACTTCTTCTTAATTTCATTTTTATTTACCATTCCATTTAATTTTGATATTTTATCCATTATACCACATTCATATAAAAAAACGAACATTATTGCGTAAAAAATGCTCGTTTTTCTTAAATTATTAATCTAAATCTGGTTTATAGAAGGAACGATTGTCCATAGCGAAGATTTTGTTGGTCATCTCTCCTTTATCCACCAAAGCTAGAGCTGTTGACATCATCATCATGCTGGCATCTAGATTGTCAATCATATGGATAATCTCTGCCTCCATAATGCGTGGACGGACTGGACTACCATACTCTAGCAAGCCATGGTGGCTGAGGATGACATGGCGCAGTAGCACCACTTCTTCTCTAGTATCATCGATGCCCAGTTCCATGACTGTCTTGGTAATTTCACTATCGATGAGGGCGATATGGCCGATGAGATTGCCTCGAACTGTGTATTCCGTCTGATCTGGACCACTGAGTTCTAAAACCTTAGCCAAGTCGTGTAGCATAATCCCAGCATAGAGCAGGCTCTTGTTGAGCTGAGGATAGATCTCGCTAATGGCATCTGCCAAACGCACCATGGTTGCCGTGTGAAAAGCCAAACCCGTTTCAAAGGCATGGTGATTGGTCTTGGCAGCCGGATAGGAGTAGAATTCCTTATCATACTTGGTGTAGAGACTGCGAACGATACGCTGCCAGACAGGATTTTCAATCTTGAAAATCATTTGCGACATATAGTCACGGATTTCCTTGACATCAACTGGCGACTTGACCTTGAAATCAGCTGGATCGTTGGGTTCCCCAGGCTGAGGCAAGCGAAGCGTGATTTGATTAACTTGAGGAGTGTTGTTATAAACTTCTCGACGTCCCTGCATGTGGACGACTTTCCCAGCGGTAAAGGCCTCAACGTTATGAGGTTGGGCATCCCAGAGTTTCCCTTCAATCTCGCCACTATCGTCTTGGAAGGTAAAGGCTAGGTAGTTTTTCCCAGCACGCGTCTGTCTCAGGTCAGCTGACTTAATCAGATAAAAACCTTCAAACAGCTCATCTTTTTTCATGTGACTAATCTTCATATTCTTCCTCATCTTCTTGGAAATGGAGTAGATCAAGCGCAGGCTCACCTTCTGATAACTCAATGTGGCGGAGCGTACGCTCGATAGCTGTGGTACGACGGTTTAATAATTCATCAATATTGCCAGAGGCATGTTGGAGATGCTTTTGTGCCTTGACCAGAATGCCACCAAACTTGCCAAACTCTGTCTTGACGCTGGCAAGAGTCTTGCTGATATGATCTGCACTCTTTTGGATATTGAGAGTCTTGAAGCCAACTGATAGAGAATTAAGCAGGGCTGATAGGGTACTTGGACCCGCGACAATAATCTGCTCCTCCCGTCTCAAATCATCAAAGAAGACCGGATTGCGAACAATCTCTGAGTAAAGTCCCTCTGTCGGAACAAACAAGACTCCAAAATTGGTCGTCCGAGGTGGCGCTATGTACTTGCTCTTGATATCCTTGGCAAAGCGCTTGACACTAGCTAGGAGTGACTTGCGACAGCGTTCAATCTCGTCCTTATCGCCTGCTTCATAAGCTTCTTCTAAGCGGTAATAATCCGCCAATGGAAACTTGGAGTCAATCGGTAAGTAGACATATTCCCGGTCACCTTGGCCAGGTAACTTGATGGCATACTCTACTCGCTCGCTAGAGTTTTCAACCGTTGCGTATTCTCGTTCGTACTGGGCAGGTGTCATGATGTCTTCGATGATTTGCCCCAGTTGCAATTCGCCCAGAATCCCTCGCGTCTTGGTTCCAGAGAGAACCTTGTTGAGGGCTCCGACATCGCGGGCAACCGTCTGCATCTCTCCCAAACCTCGATTGACAGACTCCAGTTGCTTGGAAACTGTCTCAAAGGAAGCCTGCAAGCGCGTCTGCAAGGTCTTTTCTAGCTTTTCCTCGACTGTTTGGCGCATTTGTTCTAGGCGTTGCTCATTTGATTCCTGCAAAGCTTGGAGACGTTGGTCGGTCTTGTCTCTGGTTTGGAGGAGATTATCTGTCATTTCTTGACGGACTTGAGTCAAGCCTTGATGCAATTCCATTCGTACTTCCTGCAAGCGGTCACTGACAGCCACTTCCAAGTCTTTTTGATCTAGCTGGCTGGCTTGCCTGGCTTGTTCAAAGCGGTAATCCAACTGATCTGAAAGATTGTCTGCCTGGTCTTCCAAACTCTTGACTAGATATTTGTCTTGCTTATCCTGCCTCTGCCAAATGAGAAAGAGCCCAAGAAGATTAGCAACTAATAAAATAACAAGTAAAATCTCCATCCTATCTCCTGTCCTTGCTGTGCAGTACGACTACATAGCCATCTGGGCAAGTCACCGAAACTTCCCTATCTATATATTCGTTAGAAGCGTATACTTTTTTAAAGAAAAAATTTTCCTCTGTCAACTCATACTTGGCACCAAGAATAGTCAGCTGGCTATCCCGAACTGGCATAAAAGCTAGATAATCGTAGTCCGAACGTGGTTCAAGTTGACTGGTTCCTTCTGGACAATAGATAAGCAAGTTTTGCCCATCCTCAATCGCTATCTGGCTCATGTAAGGTGCCAACTTGGGATTGCTAGGTAGAAAAACATTGGCCAACATATGGTCAATACGGCCACCCAAAGCACCGAAAATAGTGACCTGAGCCTGAGGATTTTGCTCAAAGACGGTTAAGAGAGCCAATTCCAGATCCGTATCATCCTTTTCTGGCTGAGCTTGAACAAAATGCTGGGCACTTTTTTGAATCACCTGTCGCTCTTCTGCAGTGACAGAATCAAAATCTCCAACTGCTAGAGCAAGAGGCAAGTCTTCTTCCAAGACCCAGAGCGATCCTCGATCCACACCAACAAAGCAATCAAAATCTGTCCGATAATGACCACGGTCTCCACCGGCAAAAACAGCAACCCTAGTCCAATTGTTTTCTGAGCGTTTGCACTCGTTCATTGACATCTCCCTTAAAGACATAGGATCCTGCTACAAAAACTGTAGCACCAGCTTCTTTAGCCTGAGAAATGGTTTGATCATCAATGCCACCATCCACTTCGATCTCAAAATTCAAGCCTTTTTCCTCACGAAGGGTAACCAACTCACGAATCTTATCCATGGTTTCAGGTAGAAAGGCTTGCCCGCCGAAGCCAGGGTTAACCGTCATGACGAGAACTTGGTCCACTAGGTGAAGTATGTGTTTGATAGCTTCAACCGGCGTACCAGGGTTAATGACAACAGAAGGTTTGACACCTAGAGAACGAATCTTTTGAAGAGCACCATGGATATGAGGCGTTGCTTCGACATGAATGCTGATGATATCTGCACCTGCACGCGCAAAGTTTTCTAAATGGTGCTCAGGATTAGCCACCATCAAGTGGCAGTCAAAGACCATCTTACTATGAGGTCGAAGAGCTTCAACCACACCTGCACCAAAGCTGATCTGAGGTACAAAGTGACCATCCATGATATCGATATGGGCATATTCTGCCCCAGTTGCTTCTAGGCGTTTGATTTCACGTTCAAAGTTGGCATAATCTGCTGCCAGAATTGACGGAGCAATCTTGTATTGAGACATAGGTTTCTCCTTATTTTGGAATTTTTTTGCTGACTTTTTTATAGGTTTCTCTACGATTTTCAATCTCACTGAGGAATTGCAGGTAGTTGTCAAAACGGAAGCTGGCAATGATACCCTCTTCTACAGCTGGCTTGACGGCACAGGACGGCTCATGGGTATGGGTACAAGTACGGAATTTACAGTCTCGACTGACACTAGCAATCTCTGGAAAGGCCTGATTGAGGTCTTCAGCCGTTGTCACTTCATAATCCAGTGATGAAAAGCCTGGCGTATCTGCGATTTTACCACCATTGAGATTGTAAAAACTAACAGCACGAGTGGTGTGGCGACCACGACATAGACTATCTGAGATTTCTCCCGTCTCTAGATTGAGGTCCGGTGCAATTTTATTAAGGAGGGTTGACTTTCCAACACCTGTCTGTCCCATAAAGACCGTAACCTTGCCTGTCAAAAGGGGCAAGAGCTCTTCCTTACTGGTCACAAAATCATAACCAATAGCACGATAGGTTTGTTGGAAAAAACTTAATTCTTCCCTATCTTCTAGCAAATCCATTTTAGAAATATAGACGACAGGATGAATGCCCTTGTGTTCCAAGAGAACCAAGAAACGATCCAGCAAATTGCTATTAAAATCAGGCTCCTTAGCCGACATGATCACCACAGCTTGGTCAATATTGACAATAGGTGGACGGACCAGACTGTTTTTCCGTTCATGAATCTTGAGAATATAGCCTTCTGAGTTTTCCTCCGCAGAAAAGTCTACCCAGTCCCCAACATAGGGTGTGTGGCCTTTTTTACGGAAATTTCCGCGCGCACGCGTCTGGTAAACTTGACCCTCACTCTCCACATAGTAGAAGCCCGCCAAGGCTTTAATGATTTGTCCCTGCATCTTAGAATCCTTGTCCTTTAAGCGCATCTGCTAGGCTAGCAAATTCTGCCAAGCTGAGAGCTTCTCCACGTACAGATGGTAACAAGCCTGCTTGGTCCAAAGCCTTGGTCAGCTTATCCTTGACTTCATCAGTTTTCCCAAAGTAGCCTGTTAAGTTGTTCCATAAGGTCTTACGACGATGGGTGAAACTAGCCTTGGAAACCTTAAAGAAGAAGTTCTCATCTTTCACTGCTACAGCTGGTTCTGGACGACGTACCATTTTCAGGATAGCCGAGTCCACGTTTGGCGCTGGCACAAAGACCGTACGAGGCACGATAAAGGCAACCTTGGCTGTCATGTAATACTGGACAGCAATCGACAAACTACCGTAAGCCTTGGTATTGGGTTGAGCGGAGATACGATCTGCCACTTCTTTCTGCATCATGACCACAAACTCACTAAAAGGAATGCCACTTTCAATCAAGTGCATGAGAATAGGCGTCGTAATGTAGTAAGGCAAGTTGGCTACCACCTTAATGGGCAGATCAGGATTTTTGAAATTCTGGATATGTTGCGCCAAATCGACCTTGAGAATGTCCTCGTTGACTACGGTAACATTGTCATAATCACGCAGGGTATCTGCTAAAATCGGTACCAAACGGTGGTCAATCTCAAAGGCCATAACTTCTGCCGCACGCTCAGCCAGAAACTCAGTTAAGGCACCAATTCCTGGCCCGATTTCGATGACATTGACCTGATCATCAATTTCAGCTGTATCCACGATTTTTTGAAGGATATTGGTATCCGTCAGGAAATTTTGCCCGAAGGATTTTTTAAAAGTAAAACCGTGACGCTCCAGCACTGCCTTGGTCACGCTATAATCTGCAATTCTCATTTATTCTCTTTTCTAATATGAACGACGAT
The DNA here is from genome assembly GCF_001075675.1 of Streptococcus oralis. Classification (GTDB taxonomy): domain Bacteria; phylum Bacillota; class Bacilli; order Lactobacillales; family Streptococcaceae; genus Streptococcus; species Streptococcus oralis_V. The sequence continues at coordinate 34,108 of NZ_JUNW01000027.1, read as the reverse complement.
ATATCCAAGCAAAATCATTTCCTCTAGAACCCTGATGAATCAGGTCTTTTAAATAGATATTGGGATTCGTCAGTTCTTTTGTTTCTGTATGATAACTTGCTATTGTCTGCCCACCATGTCGGAGAAGCCATTCTGTATCCAATCTAGGCAAATATCTGTCCTTTTGAAGGAAGTCACAAAATTCTTCTACTGTCATATCCTCAGGAACTTCAAATTCTACCTCATGAGGCAATACATCATCCCCCATACAGATAGACTCTCTATCAACTCGGATTTTCATTTTGCTCTCTCCTTATAAGTTTCTATTTGAACGCTATCAAAATAAATCTAAGTACCTCTATTGTAACACATTCTCCATGCATTTTGAGGTCTGCTCAACTATTATCATAAGATTTCATAACCTCTTCCACTTCGGCCAAGATCACTCCAAACAGAGTTAGATATCTGAATTTCTTTCCACTATTGAAGCAGTCCATGAAATTTATTTTTCTCATTCTTTATGGATTGTCTCTTGAAAAAGTCAGGTGCTCAAGCAAAGAATAGAGTTTTTCTTGCTCCTCTTCTTCGTAAGCAGGTGCATTTGCTTTTACTTCCTTGCATTTCTCGTCATACAAAAATCCTTCATAGCGATCTTCTGTAGATAAAGCTGTATAAACTTTGGCCAGTTCTTCAGGACTAATCGAAAGTTTTGACTTAATTTTATACAGATTTTTCATAAAAGCGCTGAGGTGATTGTAGCGACGCATATCAACTTTGACATTGGTCACACGGATTGCCTGAACCTTGATACCTTTCCAATGTTTCCGCATATAAAGCGACAGCATCAACAAGGCCAGTTTATTTTGATAATAGGTCTTGGCAGAACTATAATGTTTTTGACCAGCTAAATTTTCAAAATCAAGCTTCATGAAAGGATAAAGCATCAGCCCTTGGGAAAAAATATTAATAATCCGACCACTCTCAGATCTTTCCAACAAACCTTTCAACAAGATAGACAGCAAGAAAGGGGCGGCAACATTGGTCGCAAATTGCTTTTCTAAACCATCCTTAGTCAGGATGGGCTTTTTGACTGACAAATCAAAATCAGCCGCATTGTTCATTAAAACATCTAAAGTCTCTTCTTTTGGGATATACTGTTCTACCGCTTCCTTGACACTTTTCATCTCAGATAAATCAACCAAGATATAATCTACATGTGGATTTCCTGTTTGTTGGCAGATTTCCTCACAGGCTTGCTCAGCAGCTTCTTTCCGTCTACAAAAGAGAGTTACCGACCAGCCCTTTTCAGCCAACTGTTTAGCAGACTGGTAGCCAATACCACTGTTACCACCGGTAATAATTACTTTTTTCATTTTTTGCTCCTTTAAACTGAATATTTTGTCATAACTTCTTCCACTTCTGCCAAGGTTACCCCAAACAGTTCCAAACGTTTGAGCAGCTGCTTACCGTTGGAATAACCGATACGGAGCTGTTCACCCAGGTACTCTCTGCGCCTACGACTGTCTGCTCCCGCTAGGAAACCTAGGCGAATCAAGTCACCACGACTGATGTCAAACTCGTTCTCGTTTTCAAATTGCTCTGTCACCTGAGCCAGCGCTGCTTTTAGATCTTCATAGCTGGCGTGTTCGATTCCCAGTGAACGCCCCTTGGTCTTGGATTTAGGAACCGCCTCATCTCGCTTGAGAAAGGCATGTTGCACAGTTGGAATGGCCGTCATAATCATGCGCCGAATCCGCTCCCCATTAAAATCTGGATCTGTAAAGACAATGACTCCATGCAATTCATGCAGGCGCTGAATGCGTTCTATATCCTGGTCATTAATGGCAGAACCTCGTGTTTCATAGGTCTCTACATCAAAGTAACGTTTGAGATTGGCCGTATCATCGCGACCTTCGACCACGATGACTTGGGAAATTTTTTCTTTCATGATTGTTTTTCCAATCCAAAAATACGCTCTGCATTGGCACTTGTCACAGCTGCTACTTCTTCTGTCGTCATGCCACGCAAGTCAGCGATAAAGTCCACCACATAGCGAGTATAGGCTGTTTTGTTTTCGCGACCCCGTTTAGGAACTGGTGCCAAGTAAGGGGCATCTGTTTCTACCAACATCTTGTCCAAAGGAAGTTCTCTGGCAGCTTCTTGGATATCCGTCGCTTTCTTAAAGGTCACCACTCCTGAGAAGGAAATGGTCATGCCAAGCTCAACAAACTTTTCAGCCCACTCAAGAGAACCTGAAAATGAATGCATGATGCCACCACGAGGACCAACTCCCTCGCTCTTGATGATCTCATAAGTATCTTCTAGCGCATCACGGGTATGGACCACAAAAGGCAAATTCAAATCCTTAGACAACTGAATCTGACGACGAAAAACCTGCTCCTGTACTTCCTTAGGTGCTGTCATCCAATAGTAGTCCAGACCAATCTCCCCCAAGGCAACAACCTTGGGATGTTTTAGTTTTTCAAGCAAGTAAGCTTCGACCTCATCTGTGTAAGTCCCTGCTTCCGTCGGGTGCCAGCCAATAGTTGCGTAGAGCTGCTCATACTCATCTGCCAACTCCAGGGCTCGCTCAATGGTCGGTGTATCAAAACCAACAATATTCATCTGTGTCACACCCATTTCAGCAGCCAAGGCGATTTCTTCGGCCTCACGTCCTGCAAATTCCTCTACATTTAAATGTGTGTGCGTATCAAAAATCATCTCTTCTAACCTCATTTTCTTCCATCTATTATACCAAAAATAGCATCCCTCGGCTTGTAAAAATATTCTAATACCAATCATTCTCCCTTGACTGCCTTTTTTCAAAGCAGTATAATAACACTTATTGAAATTTTCATCAAAGGAAAAGAAAATGTTTAGAAAATTAAAATATACCTTTATCGGTCGACCACTCAAGTCTCTCACAGATAGTGAAGGGGGATTGTTAGGGAAAATGCAGGCACTTGCAATGTTATCCAGTGATGCCCTGTCTTCTATTGCCTATGGGCCTGAACAAGTCATTCTCGTTTTAGTCAGTCTCTCTCCTCTCGCTATTTGGTGGAGCCTCCCTATCGGTATTTTTGTCCTCTTACTCCTCGCTAGTTTGACCATTTCCTATCGTCAAATCATCCACGCCTATCCTCAAGGTGGTGGGGCTTATATGGTCACTCGGGAAAACCTCTCCCCTGAACTAGGCTTGATTGCAGGGGGCAGCCTCCTTGTTGACTATATGCTGACAGTAGCCGTATCCGTTGCGTCTGGAGCTGATGCTATTACAGCAGCCATCCCTGCCCTCCATCCCTACAATCTTCATATCTCTATTTTCCTAGTCTGTCTGCTCATGCTCTTGAATTTAAGAGGATTGAAAGAATCTGCCAGCTCTCTGATGATTCCCGTCTACCTCTTTATCTTCAGTACCGTCTTTCTCTTGCTTTATGGGTTCTTTCAACTATTTACAGGTTCCCTAAACTATCAGGCGACTTCAACCATTGGACAAACTGTTCCGAGCCTTTCCATCGTTCTCCTATTGAGAGCCTTTACCAGTGGCTCTGCCTCTCTGACAGGGGTTGAGGCTATTTCAAATGCGGTACCATTTTTCAAAACTCCGAAAGAAAAGAATGCTGCTCAAACCTTGACCATCATGTCGCTGATTTTAGGATTTCTTTTTGCAGGCATTACCTTCCTAAACTACTGGATGGGTATCACACCTCAAAATGGAGAAACCATCCTCTCGCAAATGGCCAAGGGCATTCTTGGTGATTCATTCTTTGGTCATGCTAGCTACTATCTCTTCCAGTTCTCAACAGCCTTGATTCTAGCTGTAGCTGCAAATACTGGCTTTTCAGCCTTCCCTATGCTGGCTTACAATATGGCTAAAAACAAGTACATGCCCCATCTCTTTATGGAAAAGGGGGATCGTCTTGGCTACTCCAACGGTATCTTAACTCTGGCTTTTGGAGCTATGATCCTTCTTCTCATTTTTAACGGGAATACTGAACGCTTGATTCCTCTTTATACTATCGGGGTCTTCGTTCCCTTTGCCCTTTCTCAGACTGGGATGATTCGTCATTGGAAAAAGGAAAATGGAGCAAACTTCTTAAAACCTGCCTTTGCTAATATCCTTGGGGCCATCATTTGTTATGCTATCGTTCTCATTTTACTCCTCTTCAGACTGGGTGATATCTGGCCATTTTTCCCAATTATCCTAGTTCTAACTTTCCTCTTTTTGTCCATTCACAGCCATTACCAAAAAGTGGCAAAACAGCTACGACTCTACGAAGGAATTGAAAAGCGCACTTATGACGGTAACCTTGTCCTTGTCCTGGTAGGAAATGTTACTCGAGTAAGTGTCGGGGCCATTAACTACGCTCAAAGTATCGGTGACGAAGTGTTAGCCATGCACATTTCTACTAAAGAAACGGCAGAAAAAGACCAAGAAATCCTCCAGGAATTTGCCGACTACTTCCCAAATATCACTCTGAAGAATATCAATACCAGCTACCGCGACATCATCACCCCTAGCGTTAAGTATGTCAAACGAATCGCCCAAGAAGCTAAGCAAAAAAACTACACCGTTACAGTCCTTGTCCCACAGTTTATCCCTAACAAGCCTTGGCAAAATATCCTGCACAATCAAATGAGCCTCAAACTAAAATACGCTCTCAGATGGCACGAAGATGTCGTTGTCGCTAGCTACTCTTATCACTTAAAAGAATAAACAAAAACTCAAAATCAGTAACTTATATCTGGTTTTGAGTTTTTTGTATGTGACCTTTTAAACGAGCCCTCCATGAGTTTCATCTGAAATGACCGATTTCAAGGACAATGCACCCTTTAAGATAAAAAGAAAAGCCAGTAGACTCGAGTTCCTACTGACTTCTTTGTTGAATTCGTTTGGATTATGCAGCCAAAACTTTGCGTCCTTTACGACGACGAGCTGCCAATACGCGACGACCGTTTTTAGTTGACATACGGTTACGGAATCCGTGTTTGCGCGCACGACGAAGTTTACTTGGTTGATAAGTACGTTTCACGATGAATACCTCCTCATAGATTTTGTATTCGTTTAGCCGGCTATAAAGTGATCAGTTACTAAACATACTTTACTATTCTATCTGATTCTGACCTATTTGTCAATAGCTCTAAGGAAATGTTTCCTGCTTTTCCCTATGAAAGCCTTATCTACGATACTGACTCAAGAAACGTGTCATCTTTTCTTGGATTTGCGCCAATTCGTCCACACGAGGAAGGTAAACAATACGGAAATGGTCTGGTTCCTTCCAGTTAAAACCACGACCATGAACCAAGAGAACCTTTTCCTGCTTCAAGAAATCAAGAACGAACTGTTCATCATCATCAATGCGGTACATATTGCGGTCGATTTTAGGGAAGATATAAAGACCCGCCTTCGGCTTGACCGCAGACAAACCTGGGATATCTTGAATGGCATTGTAAATGAAGTTTCTTTGCTCGTAAATCCGTCCACCAGGAAGGAGCAATTCATCCACTGACTGGTGCCCACCTAGTGATGTTTGTACGACCTGCTGGGCTAAAACGTTAGAGCAAAGACGCATATTGGACAGCATATTGAGACCTTCGATATAGCCCTTAACATGGTGCTTAGGACCAGACAAGACCATCCATCCTACACGAAAACCAGCGATACGGTGAGATTTTGACAGACCATTCATGCTGACACAGAAAACATCTGGTGCCAAGCTCGCCACAGGCGTATGCACATGCCCATCCATCACCATGCGGTCATAAATCTCATCTGCAAAGATGATCAAATCGTTTTGACGAGCAATCTCAATAATCTCCAACAAGAGTTCCTTAGGATAAAGGGCTCCAGTTGGGTTGTTCGGATTGATAAGAACGATTGCCTTAGTGTTGGAAGTAATTTTTGACTTGATATCATCAATATCAGGGTACCATTCTGCAGCTTCATCACAGATATAGTGAACGGCATTTCCCCCAGCTAGGCTGACCGCGGCTGTCCATAGAGGATAGTCTGGCATAGGCACCAAGACCTCATCGCCATTATCCAAAAGCCCTTGCATGGACATAACAATCAGCTCACTGACACCATTTCCAAGGTAGATATCATCAATGTCTACATTGGGAAATTTCTTCAGTTGGCAATACTGCATGATGGCCTTACGGGCTGAGAAAATCCCTTTGGAGTCAGAATATCCCTCACTATCACGCGCATTCATAATCAAGTCATGAATGACCTCATCTGGCGCTGTAAAGCCAAATTCTGCTGGATTTCCTGTATTCAGACGTAAAATCTTTTCTCCGTTTGCTCGCATCCGCATAGCTTCTTCCAAAACAGGGCCACGGATATCATAAGCAACGTGCTCTAACTTACTAGATTTGTTATATTCTTTCATCTTGTTTCCTCAATTCATCGAGATAGTAACATTATACCACTAGAAAGGGATTGCGACAAGTTTCCTGAAATGAGCAAGCAAAGAAAAAAACTCACAACGACTAGGTTCTCACCGTCTAAACAACTAAAGTACAGAAGTATTTTCTCACATACCAAAAGACAAACCTAGAAAGATCAGCGCTAAAAAGGAATCATACAAAAGATTAAACATGAGAAAGAGCCCCCACGTGACCAAATAGTCCAAGCGACCACTTCTCTTTGCAATCACAAATAAAATAATGTGGTAGACTAGGTGAAAGAGAAGAAAACCAACAAAACCTGGATAGAGAACGGGCATGACTCTTTCCAGTTGCCAAAGCATTACTACTTCTCCTACAAGCGACGTAAGGATAATTCCATGATAAAGAAAACTTATTTTTTTAGAAGCTTGAACAAAATCTTTCATACTTTCTCATCCCCTTTACTGTGTTTTCTACTAGCTCGTTTTCTTTTATTTTAACATATCTCCACCAAATCGAATCTCCAATAATATTTATTTAAATATGATTTTTACTTTACTTCTTTAGTGAAAAGGGTTACAATAACAGTAAGAAAATTTCAGGAGGTTTCATTATGGCACAACGTTACCAAAATGTTATGGTCGCAATTGATGGTTCTAAAGAAGCGGACTTGGCTTTCGTCAAAGGTGTTTACACTGCTCTACGCAACGAATCCAAGCTCACCATTGCCCATGTTATCGACACACGCGCTCTTCAAAGCGTGTCTACCTTTGATGCTGAAGTTTACGAAGAACTCCAAGTCGATGCTGAAAGTCTGATGAAGGAGTACGAAAAGCGCGCAAGAGATGCTGGTGTGACCGATATTCACATCGTCATCGAAATGGGAAATCCAAAAACCCTCCTTGCCCGTACTATTCCAGACGCAGAAAATGTCGACCTGATACTCGTTGGTGCAACAGGGCTCAATGCCTTTGAACGCCTCTTGGTTGGCTCTTCATCTGAGTACATTCTCCGCCATGCAAAAGTCGATTTGCTGGTCGTGAGAGAAAGTGAAAAAACATTGTAATCATTAAAAAAGGGAGCACTGAGCTCCTTTTTGTTTCTATTTTTTTCTTTCTTTATGTCGCTCATAAGCTTTAAACTGACGTTGTAGTTCCTGTCGGATGGCAGGTTCCGGAGCATATTTTTCTTCCCAGTCATCTGGTTTTAAAATCTTGTGTGTAACTGGGTCAAAATGAGCTTTTCCATCAGGGAAAACCTTCCCCATATTTGCTTCATGGACAATATCAAAAATGCGTTCTGGATCTACTCCCATCAAAACAAAACTACCGTATGTGAAATACAGTGTGTCAATCAAAGCATCCACTTGACCGACCAGATTTTGCTTAGCAGGTGTCTTTTTCGCCACTTTCTCTGCCGCTTTATCAAGTGCCTCATGCATGCTTGCAAGGGAGTATTGGAATTCTTCCTCCGAAGAACTTGCTGCGCGAACAAACTCTACTAATTCTTCAATTTTAAAGTCTGCACGGTGGGTTGCACCTTCAACATCCCATGCCTGTGGCTCTTCTTGAGTTCGTTCATCCATCATGTGGTGGAAGGTCTTGACCTTATTAAAGTGGTAGTCTCGACTGACAAACACTTTTTCTGAAGCCAAAACACCAAAGTGCTCGAGCGCCTTGTGGATACCATCTTGTTGGTTACTTGCCGTAATATGCTTGGCAACTTCTTTGACACTGCTACTGCCATTTCCCATAGCAACCGACATACCAACACCCGCCAACATTTCCAGATCGTTGTCCGAATCACCAAAGGCCATGACTTGGTTGAGATCAAAGCCATATTCTTTCCCGACTCGGCGAATGCCTTCTAATTTTGAATTCCCTTGGTTGATGATATCTGCTGCGAAAGGATTGCTTCGAGTCAATTTCAAATCTTCAAAATCACTGGCAGCTTTCTCAGATTCTTCTGGAGTCATCAGCATTAACACTTGATAGATTGGCTCATTTATCAAACGAAGCAGGTCATCTTCCTTTTGAGGGACTGCCTTGCTAACCATTCGATTAAAGGAACGGCTAACGGTTCTTGTTAAGACAGTCGGGATAAAACGGCTAACCAGCTGTGAAAAGGATCCAAGACCAAAGGACATAATTTTAGAGCCAACAACTGCATGCTCCGTTCCAAGAGCGATTTCTTTACGCTCCTTCTTAGCATAAGCAATCAGTTGACGCAGGCTTGACTTAGCGATTGGGCTTGCAAAGAGTACCTTTTCTTTATTAAAAATGTATTGGCCGTTGTAGGTCACTGCAAAATCCAAGTCTAAATCTTCCATCAATTCCTTGACAAAAAACGGCCCTCGTCCTGTCGCTACTCCAACAAGCACTCCTTGCTCTTTGACAATCTTAATCGCGTCCTTAGTGGATTTCAAAACACTCTTGCGATCGTTGACTAGCGTTCCATCGATATCAAAAAAAACAGCCTTGACTTCCATCCTATCCCATTCTCCCCTTTTGTGTTACAATGATTATACCACATTTCAGAAAGAGTGACTAAATCATGCCTAAGAAAATTCTTGTTTTACATACAGGTGGGACTATTTCCATGCAAGCAGACGCCACTGGTGCCGTTGTAACTAGTCAGGACAATCCCATGAACCATGTTTCCAATCCACTTGAAGGGATTGAGGTTCATGCCCTAGACTTTTTTAATCTGCCAAGCCCCCATATAAAACCCAAACACATGCTAGCCCTCTACCATAAGATTAGAGAGGAAGCAGACAACTACGATGGGGTTGTGATTACACATGGGACGGACACTTTGGAAGAAACAGCCTACTTTCTAGATACCATGAAAATCCCCAACATGCCCATCGTTCTAACAGGAGCTATGCGTAGTTCCAACGAACTTGGTAGCGATGGCGTTTATAACTATCTGAGCGCTTTACGAGTCGCAAGCGATGACAAGTCAGCTGACAAGGGTGTCCTGGTCGTCATGAACGATGAAATCCACGCAGCTAAGTACGTCACCAAAACCCATACCACCAACGTCGGGACCTTTCAAACTCCTACTCACGGGCCTCTCGGCCTCGTCATGAAGCAAGAAATCCTCTACTTCAAAACAGCCGAGCCGCGAGTCCGCTTTGATCTTGACCGCATACAAGGTCTGGTGCCTATCATCTCCGCTTATGCAGGTATGACTGATGAATTGATTGACATGCTGGATTTAGAGCACCTAGATGGGTTAGTCATTCAAGCTTTTGGAGCTGGAAATGTTCCCAAAGAAACAGCCCAAAAATTAGAAACTCTCCTCCAAAAAGGAATTCCAGTCGCCTTGGTTTCACGTTGCTTTAACGGGATTGCCGAGCCCGTCTACGCCTACCAAGGGGGGGGAGTGCAGTTGCAAAAGTCTGGCGTTCTCTTTGTCAAAGAACTCAACGCCCAAAAAGCGCGCCTCAAATTATTAATTGCCCTTAATGCTGGACTAAAAGGACGAGCCTTAAAAGACTATATGGAAGGTTAATCCTCTTCTCTGGAACGCAAAATCAGGAAATCTACGCGATTTCCTGATTTTTTTATTTACGTTTTCGTGTAGAGCGGCGCTCTGTCAAACCATGAGGTAAGAGAACTTCACGTTCTTCCAACTCTTCCTTATGCATAATCTTAGTCAACATACGCATGCTGATAGCACCTAAGTCATAAAGAGGTTGGGCAATAGTAGTCAAGTTTGGACGAGTGAATCGTGCAATCTGAGAGTCATCTGTCGTAATGATTTCAAACTCTTCTGGTACAGACACACCGTGGTCAGCCAAACCATTTAGGACACCTGCTGCCAATTCATCACCTGTTACAACTGCGGCTGTAGCTTGTGATGAAATCAAGCGTTCTGCCAAGGCATAACCATCGTCATAGCTGTATTTTGATTCAAAGACCAATCCCTCACTATAAGAATGTCCAGCTTTTTTCAAGGCTTCCTTGTAACCAATTAAACGAACCTTGCCATTGATATCATCGACGAGTGGTCCACTCACAAAAGCAATCTTTTCGTTTTCTTTGAGAAGATAGCTCACGGCATCAATCGTTGCTTGTTTGTAGTCGATATTTACACTTGGAAGTTGGTGTTCGACATCCACAGTACCAGCAAGAACAACCGGTGTCCGTGAACGAGAAAACTCTGAACGAATCTTTTCAGTCAAGTGATAGCCCATAAAGATAATCCCATCGACTTGTTTTGAAAAGAGAGTGTTAACCACTGAAACTTCCTTTTCATCATCCTCATCACTATTTGCAAGGACAATGTTATACTTGTACATTTCAGCAATGTCGTCAATTCCCTTAGCAAGTGTTGAGAAATAACCATTGGTAATGTTCGGAATCACAACTCCGACTGTCGTTGTTTTCTTGCTAGCTAAACCACGGGCTACCGCATTTGGACGATAGTCCAAGCGATCAATCACTTCTAGGACTTTTTTTCGAGTGTTCTCTTTAACATTCTTGTTGCCATTAACGACACGGCTAACTGTTGCCATTGAAACTCCTGCTTCACGGGCGACGTCATAAATCGTTACTGTATCATCTGTGTTCATTCCGTTTCCTTTCTATAATGAAAATTTCGCTTTCACGCATCTACTTACTCCATTTTATCACTTATTGTAAACACTTTCAAGTATTTTTAGAAGAAACTTTGAAAAAATTTCACAGTTTATTCTCATTTTGAAAAAACAAGCAGAATTCCTTGATTTTTCAGCTTTTTTACTGTATGATAAGAAAAATAAAAGGAGGAAGGAAACATGGCTTTTACAAATACACAGAGACGTTCCGCTAGTTTTGGTGTCGTGACCAGCCTGCCTGACGATGTCATTGACTCTTTATGGTATATTATTGATCATTTCCTGAAAAATGTCTTTGAATTAGAAGAAGAACTTGAGTTTCAACTGCTCAACAATAAGGGGACCATCACCTTCCATTTTTCTAGTCAGCACCTTCCGACTAGCATCGATTTTGATTTCAATCATCCTTTCGATCCGCTTTACCCGCCTAGGGTCCTTGTTTTAGACCTAGACGGCAGAGAAACCATCCTCCTTCCAGAAGAAAATGACCTATTTTAAAAACTCTAGCTTCTCGGCGCAAACTGCTGAGGAACTAGAGTTTTCTTTTTCTAATAAATGGATCGACTGACAACTAGACCGTTTGGTTTTGTATACTCTAAGTCAAGATAATCCTGATAAGTCCCTGGCACAATGAAACCTTGGGGACTCAATATATCAGTCCCAGCTTTTCCCACGATAGAGTCTGCCAGCAAAACACAATTGGTACTGAGAACAAAGTAGGTCTTAAACTCGGATGAGCTGAATTTATAGAGGGTCGCATCCGCTTCCTCTTTCAGTTGGTAGGAGTAGGTATGCTTGACCTCTCCCTCTCTTCTTTTCATCAACTGCGAGCTTGGTTCCCAAGGAATTAACAGATCTTCTATCTCCGCTAAACGCGCTTGGATAGCTGCTTTCTGTTGGTCCGTCAAACTCAGACCATAAGCAAACAAGGTCTTCTGACTTTCCCTCTTACAGAGTTCGATGTATTTCTCCCGATTGGCCTTAAACAAAACACCGTCTCCAACCATACCAAATAAACGCTCCGAGTGGGGATCATAGGAACCATAGGAAATAACCTTCCCTTGATAACAAATATCCACATGTCCCATGGCGAGGAAGAAGGAGGTTTCTGAGGTATGGATAAAAATTTCCAGGTCAACCGTCTGGTCGTTTTTTCTTTCTGAATGAACTTCCCCTTCTTGACTTTCATGATTTGCCAGCCACTCATTTAGTTTTCGCAAGGTGCTGATAGGAATCAGAGCCGTCACAAAGATCGGCAGAGTCATTCGCATACGTCGTTTCAGCTTGGGATTGTTTTCTATCCTTTCAAAAAAGAATCCGTCCCGGAGGCTACTGGCTCCTAGCATGAGCAAGTAAAATCCAAGCAAGAGCAATTCAAAATTCGCTGCATCGTGAAAAGGAGAGATGCTATAAAGCCCGAATCCTATCATCCATACAGCATCAAAGAGATGATGGATCCGAGGATGAATGGCATTTTTTCGATAGAGAGACCAGGTCACAAGACTAATGATGCCTGTAAACAGCTGGTAGCTCGCAATGATAAAGACCAAGAGATAGAGGGCAAGATCTTGCAAAATGATAGAGTCAAACACGAGAGCCGCTACCACCAGCTTGCCCAAGGTTACAAAGATATTTTCCCGACGTTTTTTATCTTGAAACCAGCGAGTCAACAAGTGCCAAACTGCTGACAAGGAAAAGTAGGCCATCAACAACTGGTACCCCATTCGTGGAATAACTTGTCCAAAACGAATCAAGAGGAGCCCTAAAACAATAGCAAGTAGTCCCTCCCCGATACTCTTCCACTTGCTATAGGTCTCGGAAAGCTTAGGCATTTCCTTGCTCCAACTGGTCAACCAAATAACGAATTGGTTGCTTTAGGATCGGATGGATAAAATGGGGAGCTATTTCCACTAACGGCTCAAGAACAAAGAGGCGTTCTGCTATATAAGGATGAGGCAAGATGAGGTTGTCTGTATAAACGATCTGGTCCTCCACAAAGAGCAAGTCCAAATCAATCAAACGAGGCCCCCAATGCACCTCTCGAACCCGTCCCATTTCTGACTCAATGGCTAATAATGTTTCTAACAAGACTGGAGCCGGTAGCCAGGTTTCTACTTCAATCACCTGATTGGCAAAGCTATCCTGTTCCACACCACCCCAAGGTTCCGTCGTCAAAACACTGGACTCTTTGAGAATATGGATGCCACGAGCTCGCAGGTTGTCAATGGCTTTTCCCAAGTTTGCTTGCTTATCTCCCATATTACTTCCTAGGGCGATAAAGGCCCGTTGCTTACGACGGTGAATGGTCACCGAGCAGGTATCCAACGGTAAATGCACTGGAGCCCAAGGTTTTTTTAGTTCCAACTCAATCTCTTGGACAAGAGGATAGGTCTCAAAGGTACGTTCAACTAGTTTGTAGGCTACCGTTTCAATCAAATCCTCAGTGCTTTCCTGAAACCAAGTCTTCCACTGCTGACACAGTTCTCCGTAATGGACAGATGCTGTTAAATCCAATTCTGTAGCCGCCTTGGTCATATCATAGGATAAGCTTGCGGAAATAACAAACTTCTGCCCCAATTCCTTCTCACTAGGGAAAAGACCATGATAGGCAAAAATTTCCAAATCTTTAATCTGCAGTTGATCCATAACTTGTCCTTTCTAGAAAAATCCGCATGAAGCGGATTCTTTTTATACTCAATGAAAATCAAAGTGCAAACTAGGAAGCTAGCCGCAGGCTGCTCAAAACACCGTTTTGAGGTTGCAGATGGAAGCTGACGTGGTTTGAATTTGATTTTCGAAGAGTATTATAGTCCCATTAAACGATAAGCCTGGTCTCGGAGGTCTTTATCTGTTTCAAATACACCTCGCGCTACTGTCGTCAAAGTCGCAGTACCTGGTTTTCTGACACCACGCATGCTCATACACATATGCTCGGCCTCAATGACAACAAAGGCTCCTTTAGCCCCCAGATAGTCCATCAAGGCATCGGCCACTTCAATATTTAACCGTTCTTGAATCTGTGGTTTTTTAGAATAAATTTCAACCGTACGGGCTAGCTTAGACAAGCCTGCCACCCGACCATCTGGAATATAGGCAATGTGCGCTCTCCCATAAAAAGGCAAGAAGTGGTGTTCACACATAGTGTGGAAAAAAATATCCTTTTCCACTACCATATTATCATCAATAATCTCAAAGGATTTTGACAGGTGTTCCTCAGCAGTTTGGCCAAGGCCTGAAAAAATCTCTTGGTACATACGGGCTACACGAGCAGGTGTTTCCTGCAAGCCCTCGCGGTTAGCGTCCTCACCAACAGCCTCGATAATCATTTTTACAGCCGTTTCAATCTTTTGTGTATCCATTCTCGTTCTTCCTCTCCATCAGATAGGCTCTCACTTGGCTCAAGAAATACAAGGAACCCGTGACAATCCTAACTGTTTGTTTCTCTTCATTTTTATCTGTCAATTTCTGCTCTAGAAAATCCTGCCAACTTTGGTAATTGAGATTTCTAGACTTGGCTGTCTCTTTCAGCACGCTTTTATCAGTCGCCCGACTATCGTCAAAATGGGTTAAAGTCAATTGACTATCTGGCACCGTTTCTAGCAAATCCAACATATCTTCCAAGGCCTTGGTTCTGATACAGGTAAAGAGGATTTCCTTATGATAATCCGCAAAGCGTTCTTGCAAGGTTGCTAGTAAAGCCCTGATAGCATGGGGATTATGGGCCCCATCCAAAATCATCATAGGTTCGCTAGACACGACCTCCAAACGCCCTGGCCATCTGGTTTCCTCCAAGGCTTGAGCAAGCAAGTCATTGCTAGCTAATTCTCGCCCAATCTCTTGGCAATAAATGTCTAGAAGAGCAAGTGCCATCCCTGCATTTTCTATCTGGTGCAAGCCTAGCAGGCCTGTTTGAAAGCGACCTTGTCTGACAGAACTAGTATAATCAAAGATTTCACCCGTCACCACACTCTTTTGATGACTGACCTGGTAATCTTTCCCATAGGCAAGTCTCGATGCATTTTTATCTTCTGCAATGGAGTCAATCACAGCCAAGGCTTCAGGAACAATATGACCTGTCACTAATGGAATGCCTTGTTTGATAATACCAGCCTTCTGCTCTGCTATGGATTCCAAGGTGTCACCAAGTAGGGCCACATGATCCAGTCCAATAGTCGTAATTCCTGTTAAAATTGGCTGACAGACATTAGTACTATCCAGAAGGCCACCCATACCGACTTCCATGATGGCCACATCTACTAGCTCTGAGGCAAAGTAATCATAGGCTATAGCTGTAATTATCTCAAACTCGGTTGTTCCCTGCAAATTATCAGCAGATTCCCCCTCAAGCAAAGACTGATAGTCTGCCATGAGGGCTTCTAGCCTAGTTTCTGGGATGGATTCCCCATTAATGCTAATCTGATCCGTATAATGAATAAGATAGGGCGAGCTGAACACCCCAACTCTCAGCCCTAGGTTTTCCAGCATCTTTTTCAAAAAAGCAATGGTAGACCCCTTGCCGTTGGTCCCTCCGATATGGATGACCTTGAGTTTGAGCTGGGGATTGCCTCGCAGAGCTAGGAGTTCTACCATGCGTTCCAAGCCAAAATGTGGTTGGTCCGTC
The DNA here is from genome assembly GCF_001075675.1 of Streptococcus oralis. Taxonomy (GTDB): domain Bacteria; phylum Bacillota; class Bacilli; order Lactobacillales; family Streptococcaceae; genus Streptococcus; species Streptococcus oralis_V. Next base: position 18,515 of record NZ_JUNW01000027.1, on the reverse strand, counting down.
CGGTAGTGGGCAATCCACTGATTGTTTTCAATTTCGTTCATCTTACTTATATTGTTTTAAATCTAGATTTTCTGCATCATCTGCCAAACGAATGGCTGACGCAATTTCAACTGCCATCCTGTGACTGGCAACATCGTGCACGCGCACCACTTCCACACCCTGTCTCGCAGCGATACTGGTTACATGAGCCGAAGCGGTGTCCCGATTTCGGAAACCGACTTCCGTCTCAGGATTGACTTCAAAGCCATTCTCCTCAAGGATATTGATAACAAACCGCTTGCGCGAAACACCAAGAAAGATTGGATAGCCCTGCTGATGCAATTTATCAAGGTCCCGTAGAAGAAGTAGATTTTCCTTCTTGGTGAGACCAAAACCAATTCCCGGATCCAGCAAAATGTTTTCTCTTGCTATCCCAGCTTGATTGGCTCTCGCTAGTGCTCGTTCAAAGAAAGCCTCCATCAAGTCTTCAATTGGCATTTTTTCAAAGTCAGCTAACTCTTCCTCTGTAAAAGCTTGCCCAAAACCAAAATGAGGAAATATGAGCGAACTAGGGTGCTGAGGTCGAGCCATGACTGGATTAAACATGATGACTACTTTCGCACCAGCCTTAGCAACCACATCCGCCATTTTCTCATCTCCCATGAGACCCGTAATGTCATTTACCAGATTGGCACCAGCAGCCAAAGCAGCCTCTGCCACCTGACTTTTCCAAGTATCGATGGAAATGAGAACATCACTTTCCTCACAGATAGCTTTAATCACTGGAACAACACGCTGGATTTCCTCTTCTATCTCAACATAGCTACTGCCCGGCCGAGTCGATTCTCCACCGATATCAAGCATGCTAGCTCCTTCAGCTATCAATTTACGGGCTTGCTGAAGCGCCTGGTCAACAGCAAAAAACTGACCACCATCCGAAAAGGAATCTGGTGTTACATTGATAATTCCACAAATAGCTGTTTTTGCCTGACTAGCTTTACTGAACATAAGGTCACTCCTCAAGGTTTTTCACCACATTATTTCTCTATTTTACCATAAAAAGAAAAAGATGGATACGCTAGTATTCATCTTTTCCAAGCGGCTAATGGTTTAGAATGATAGACCTAGATTTCTACTAATCAATACCAATAAGGCCAACAAACAAAATGCAATACCATTGAGAATCATATGAAGCAAAATGGACATCTCCAAACGCTCAGTCTTATAGGCTGTCCAAGTCAAAACCGTTGACATTCCTCCATAAATAATCACAGAAGGTAGATTGGTTGGCATATGAAGCAAGGCAAAGACGATTGCACCAACAATAAAACCTAGTTTTTCTTTTCCGCGGAAGATCTTTTTTGGAATAATCCCACGACACAAAATTTCTTCACAAATCGGCGCAATCAAGACTAGTAGGAAGAAAGTTGAAATCAAGGAACTATTCTGAACCAAACCATTCAGTATTGATTGGTTACTGGTTGTTGCCTCATTTGTTAGTCGAAGCAGTAGTGAACCCAAGAGATTTGTCGCAAAAATCACCAGATAACTCAGTACCAAGCGAGCCAAGTCTTTTGCCTTAAAAAAGGATAGATTAAAAGTAGCAAGTTGTGTTTTTCGTGCACCAATAATGAATACAATCAAAACGACTATGGATAGAGCACCTACTAAGAGCCCTGACTGTAAAATCGGAAACTGTTTGTTTGCTAAAAACAAAGCAAGTCCTATGGGAAATTGAGATAGAACAAAAGCTACCAAAAGGATGATCACCCATTTCCCTCTGTTTAAAACCTCTTGCCAAATCGTCTTATCTTTCATGATGTACCTCCTTATAAGAAAAAGGGGAGACTCCCCTTTTTCTATTATACCATTTATAGCGCCATACTGATATAGTTAAGGATAAACAAGGCATCCAAAATCCAAATCATCACGTGCACATCCTTGGCTTGACCTTTGACAACTTTTGTCAAGGTATATGTCAAGAAACCAACAGCAATCCCTTGTGTGATAGAGTAGCTGAATCCCATAAAGATAGATGTGAAGAAGGCAGGAACCGCTTCAGCCATATCATCCCAAGGGATATTTTTCAAGTTAGAAAGCATCATGATTCCGACGATGATCAAAATTGGTGCTGTTGCAGCTGTCGGAACAATCGCTAGAAGTGGGCTAAAGAAGCTAGATAGAGCAAAACAGATCGCAACCACTAGGGCTGTCAAACCAGTACGTCCACCAGCACCGATACCAGCCGCAGATTCAACATAGGTCGTAACGTTTGAAGTACCTGCAATGGCACCTACCGAAGTTGCCACCAAGTCAGAGTATAGAGCCTTGTCCAATTTAGTGGACTCATGGTTTTCCCCACTTGTCGCAACAATACCAACTTTTTCACCAGTACCGATAAGAGTACCGATTGTATCAAAAATATCCGTTAGTGAGAAGGCAAGAATAGCCATCAAGGTTTCTGGTAAACGCGAAGTGTTTGAAATCAAAGATCCTAAACCTTCTGAACCAAGAGCAGCACCAAACAAAGTTCCTAAATCATTAACCGCTGCTGAAAGATTGTTGCTAGCAAAGTCAATCCCTGATAATTTGACAACACCAACAGCAATGGCAAGCACAGTCGTTGTTAAAATAGAAAGAATGATTCCACCCTTGATGCCTTTAACAACAAAGAAAATGGTAATAGCCAAACCTGCAAGAGCCACCAATACGGCTGGAGTATTGAAGTCTACCAATCCTGGAACAGCTGCGGAGTTTGCAGTAAGTGCAGCTTGAGCCTTGTCTGCTCCTTCACCTGCTACCGTATAAGTACCTGGATCGATTGAGAATTTCAAGAGACCAGCATTCTTAATTCCAACATAGGCAAGGAAAACACCAATACCAGCCGAAATAGCTGAACGAAGTGTTGTTGGAATAGATTCGATGATCATTTTACGAACATTTGTTAAGGTAATAATCAGTGAAATAATTCCACAAATGAAGACCATACCAAGAGCCTCTTTCCAAGTATAGCCCATCCCAAATACAACTGTAAATGTAAAGAAGGCATTTAGTCCCATACCTGGTGCTTGTGCGTACGGCAAATTAGCATAGAAAGCCATCATCAAAGTACCTACTACAGAACCGATAATCGTTGCCAAGAACACACCTTGAACAGGCATACCCGTTTGGGAAAGCATTTGAGGGTTTACAAAGAGAATATAACTCATTGCAAAGAATGTTGTTAAACCAGCAAGCACCTCTGTACGGACATCTGTCCCGTGCTCTTTTAGTTTAAATAGTTTGTCCATCTTTAATCTCCTTTTGTTTTTTACGAACAATATTAGTATTATATCATTTATCATTCACCTTTTCAATATGTTTGTTTGATTTATTTAATAAATCAAAGCAACTGTAGTTTTTGTTCTTATCTGCTTTTCTTCCTTCTTTTTGATATAATAGTAGACATCTTATCTGGAAACGACTAGGAAGGTTTATATGACTAAAAAAATTATCGCAGTCGATTTGGACGGAACCCTGCTAAATAATGAAAGCAAGCTCTCCGATTTCACCAAAGAGACGATCAAAAAAATTTCAGAAAAAGGACACCATGTCATCATCACGACAGGCCGTCCGTATCGTATGGCAAAAGACTTCTATCGTGAGCTAGAATTGCATACTCCCATGATTAACTTTAACGGCTCCCTTACCCATCTACCAGGACAGACTTGGGAGCATGAAAAGTGCCTGACCTTGGACAAAAAATACCTCCTAGACATGGTCAAGCGCACGGAGGACATCCAGGCTGATTTTATTGCGGGAGAATATCGAAAAAAATTCTATATCACGACACCGAATGAAGAAATTGCAGATCCTAAACTATTTGGCGTAGAGAACTTCCGGCCAGAAAATCAATTCAAACCTGAACGAGTAACCAAAGATCCCAACTGCATCCTCTTGCAAACAAGGGCTGAAGACAAATACGCTTTAGCGGACGAGATGAATCGTTTTTATCAGCACCAACTAGCTATCAATACCTGGGGCGGGCCCCTCAACATCCTCGAGTGTACTCCCAAGGGTGTAAACAAGGCTTTTGCTCTAGAGTACTTGCTCAATGTGATGAATCGTGATAAAAAAGACTTAATCGCCTTTGGTGATGAGCATAATGACACTGAAATGTTGGCATTTGCAGGCAAGGGATATGCTATGAAAAACGCCAATCCTGCTCTTCTTCCATATGCAGACGAACAACTTCCTCTGACCAACGAAGAAGATGGAGTTGCCCGCGCTTTACAAAATTTATTCTTATAAAAGGGAAGATTGCATGGTCGCAATCTTTCCTTTTTGTTTTCATTTTATTTTCACTAAAGCGGCTTATTTTCTGTATTTTTATATTAAATTTTCTATTACCATTTTCATTTATCTCTCAAAAAACATTGATATATTAATATTTTTAAAAAGTCATTCTATGAAAACTTTTACATCTTTTTAGAAAAAGTAGTTGATTTTTATATGAAAACGGTTTATACTTAAAGTTAGGCTTAAAGTTTTCTTAAACATACAGTCAAACATTTTATAAGGAGGAATGACAATAATGAGTATCGGAATCATTATTGCGAGCCACGGCGAATTTGCTGCGGGTATTCATCAGTCAGGATCTATGATCTTTGGTGAACAAGAAAAGGTTCAAGTTGTAACCTTTATGCCAAATGAAGGTCCAGATGACCTTTACGCTAAATTCAACAACGCTGTGGCTGCATTTGACGCAGAAGATGAGGTTCTAGTATTGGCTGACCTTTGGAGTGGATCTCCATTCAACCAAGCTAGCCGCGTAATGGGAGAAAATCCAGAACGTAAGTTTGCCATCATCACAGGACTGAACTTGCCGATGTTGATCCAAGCCTACACAGAGCGCCTTATGGACGCGAATGCAGGTGTGGATAAAGTCGCTGCGAATATCATTAAAGAAGCCAAAGATGGCATCAAGGCTCTTCCAGAAGAGCTTAACCCAGTTGAGGAAGTTGCAACTGCTGCAGCTGCTCCTGCCGCACAAGCTGCTATTCCAGAAGGAACTGTTATCGGTGACGGTAAACTGAAAATCAACCTTGCTCGTCTAGACACTCGTCTACTTCACGGTCAGGTTGCGACTGCTTGGACTCCAGATTCAAAAGCAAACCGTATCATCGTTGCTTCAGATAACGTTGCTAACGACGACTTGCGTAAAGAATTGATTAAACAAGCAGCTCCAAACGGAGTAAAAGCCAACGTTGTTCCAATTCAAAAATTGATTGACGTTGCAAAAGACCCACGTTTCGGTGACACTCATGCCCTTATCTTGTTTGAAACACCACAAGATGCACTTCGTGCAATCGAAGGTGGCGTGCCAATCAAGACTCTTAACGTTGGTTCTATGGCTCACTCAACAGGTAAAACAATGATTAACAACGTTTTGTCTATGGACAAAGAAGACGTTGCAACCTTTGAAAAAATGCGTGACCTCGGTGTTGAATTTGACGTACGTAAAGTACCAAACGACACGAAAAAAGATTTGTTTGACTTGATTAAGAAAGCAAACGTTCAATAATTTTAATCTGTTTCTATCATTTTTGAAAACAGGATTAAATACTTTATTAAAACTAAATAGAAAAGGAATAAAACCATGTCAGATATTTCAATCATTTCTGCTATCTTGGTTGTAGTTGTTGCCTTCCTTGCAGGTCTTGAAGGTATCCTCGACCAATTCCAATTCCATCAACCAATCGTCGCATGTACCCTTATCGGACTTGCAACTGGTAACCTCGAAGCAGGTGTTATGCTTGGTGGATCACTTCAAATGATTGCCCTTGGTTGGGCAAACATCGGAGCTGCCGTAGCTCCTGACGCTGCTCTTGCATCTGTTGCGGCAGCAATCATCTTGATCAAAGGTGGTAACTTTACTACTGAAGGTATCGCCGTTGCTACGGCAACAGCTATCCCTCTTGCCGTAGCTGGACTTTTCTTGACTATGATTGTTCGTACAATCTCAGTTGCCTTGGTTCACACTGCTGACGCTGCTGCTAAAGACGGAAATATTGCGGCTGTTGAACGTGCTCACTTTGTTGCACTTCTTCTTCAAGGTCTTCGTATTGCAATCCCTGCTGCCTTCCTTATCGCTATCCCAGCTTCTGCTGTTCAAGACGCTCTTGGTTTGATGCCAGACTGGTTGAACGGTGGTATGGCTGTCGGTGGTGCTATGGTCGTTGCCGTAGGTTATGCTATGGTTATCAACATGATGGCAACTCGTGAAGTATGGCCATTCTTCGCTATCGGTTTTGCTCTTGCAGCAATCTCTCAATTGACTTTGATTGCCCTTGGTGTCATCGGTGTTGCCCTTGCCTTCATCTACCTTAACCTTACAAAACAAGGTGGAAACGGTGGCGGCGGAGCTGCGACTTCTAACGACCCAATCGGTGATATCCTAGAAGACTACTAGAAAGGGGATCAATCATGGCTGAAAAAATTCAATTATCAAAATCAGATCGTCAAAAAGTTTGGTGGCGTTCACAATTCCTTCAAGGTTCTTGGAACTACGAACGTATGCAAAACTTGGGTTGGGCTTACTCATTGATCCCAGCTATCAAAAAATTGTACACTAAAAAAGAAGACCAAGCGGCTGCTCTTGAGCGTCACCTTGAGTTCTTCAACACTCACCCATACGTAGCTGCTCCTATCATGGGGGTTACTCTTGCACTTGAAGAAGAGCGCGCTAACGGTGTAGAAATCGATGACGCGGCTATCCAAGGGGTTAAAATCGGTATGATGGGACCTCTTGCTGGTATCGGTGACCCAGTATTCTGGTTTACAGTTCGTCCTATCCTTGGAGCCCTTGGTGCATCACTTGCTGCATCTGGTAACATTGTTGGTCCCCTTCTCTTCTTCTTTGGATGGAATGCTATCCGTATGGCCTTCCTATGGTATACACAAGAGTTCGGTTACAAAGCTGGATCTGAAATCACTAAAGACATGTCTGGTGGTATCTTGAAAGACATCACCAAAGGAGCATCTATCCTTGGTATGTTCATCCTTGCCGTTCTTGTACAACGTTGGGTATCTATCAACTTTACTGTCAACCTTCCAGGTAAACAATTGGCTGAAGGTGCTTACATCAACTTCCCAGAAGGTGCTGTAACAGGTGGAGAATTGAAGGGAATCCTTGGTCAAGCACTCAGCGGATTGAGCCTAGATAAGATTCAACCACAAACTCTTCAAGGTCAGTTGGACTCATTGATTCCAGGATTGATGGGACTTCTCCTTACTTTCCTTTGCATGTGGTTGCTTAAGAAAAAAGTATCACCAATCGCAATCATCCTTGCTCTCTTTGCAGTAGGTATCGCAGCTCGTTTCTTCGGTATCATGTAATCCAAGCTATCGAGAATATAAATAAAAAAAGAATCAGGATTAAACCTGATTCTTTTTGTGTATCAACTTTTTCTTCTAGTCAGATAATGCAAGCCCCCAATCACCACTGCTAGGATGGCTACATAGACGACTTGGGTGGTTTCTAGAGGTACAAAAGTTCCTTGCAGGATAAATGTATTGGCAAGTACGCCAACAAGGGCTGCAAGGCTCAAAAATGCGAGCAAGACCAGCTTGTATCGATTAAAGGGAATGCTGACCTTGGCAACTAGACACAGACCATTGATCAAAGCAAGGAGGAAGCAAATAAATTTGACTTGACCTGAGACAGTGATAAAGAAGTTCGTCAAGAGTACACTAGCAACCAGAATGCTACCACCAATCGCAGCATTGGTCAAAATATCTCGCATAAAATGTGTGCTGACCTTTTCTTTATTGGACTCAAAAGTTAGGAAGAAAGATGGAATCCCAATCGTAATAGCTGAAATGATTGTAAACTGAATAGGGATAAAGGCGAATTCCAAACCAAATACCACACTCAAAATGGCAAACACGACGGAGAAGAAGGTCTTTGTTAGAAAGAGAGAGGCTACCTTTTGGATGTTATTGATGACCCGGCGTCCTTCCATCAAGATATCATAAAATACTGCAAAGTCATCAGTGAGAAAAACAATATTGGATACACTTTTGGCTGCACTCGTTGCTCCCTTCATAGCAAAGCTGATATCTGCTTTCTTGAGAGCCAGAACATCATTGACCCCGTCGCCACTCATGGCAACTGTTTTACCAGCATTTTGCAAAATAGATACCATCTTTTGCTTCTGTTCAGGTGTCACACGACCAAATATTTCGTGTTCCAAGACCACTCTTTCAAAGTCATCATCGCTCACCTTGGTCATATCAATCGCACGGGCTTCTTCCTTAAAACCTGCCTTACGAGCCACCCCATATACAGCCACATGATTATCACCACTGATAATCTTCACTTCAACACCTTGAGATTCGAAATAGTCAAAGGTTTCCTTGGTATTGTCCTTAATCTCATCTGACAAAACGACGTGCCCTAGTAGTTCCATATTGGCTGGACTCATGATGTGGTCCTTACTATGGGCAAGTGTCAAGATTCGAAAACCTTGCTGCTTCAGATGTTCATAGTAGGTATCCATCGGCTGGGTAAAGCCTAAAAACTCATAGGCTCCGAAGAAATAGGTCCCTCCATCTTTTACTTGGACAAAGGAATACTTGTTTTTGCTTGAAAAGGCACCAACTTCTTGAACTTCCCATTTTTTCTCACAGGTTAAGTAAGTCTTCAGAGCCCGCGACGTCGCATTTTCATCCTCAAAATAAGCTAGATAAGAAGTCAGTTTCTCTGCTACATTAGCATCCATTTCTTGGACCTTCATATTACCAGTCGTGATGGTTCCAGTCTTATCAAAACAAAGAACATCTACACGCGCCAAGGTCTCCACACAGTATAGTTCCTGCACTAGAACCTTCTTTTTAGCCAGCTTCATGGCCGCTACCGCCAGAGATACACTGACCAGGAGAATCAATCCCTCTGGAATCATGCCGACCAAGGCACCTGAACTTCCCAAGACAATCTCAACATAAGTTCGCCCTAGACTAAAACCTCTGACATAGAGCAGAATGGCAACTGGCACCAGCAGGATAGAGACGATTTTTAAAATCTTATCCATGTAATCGCGCAGTTGAGAAGGGTATTTTTTGAATTCCTTGCTGGATTTTGCAAGTTTGTTGATATAACTATCGGGACCCACAGCTGTAGCAAGGACCAGACAAGTACCGCTGACGACATTGCTTCCGCTCATCAGCTTGTCACCAACTGTTTTAAAGACCGAATCACTTTCACCCGTCAGCAAGGACTCATCAACTTCAACATTCCCTTCAAGCACTTCTGCATCGACAGGTACCTGATCTCCCAGATTGAGATGCAGATATTCCCCCAGTACGATGTCTTCTGAATCAATCTCAATCGTTTGACCATCTCGATTGACCTTGTACTTACTTTTACCAAGTAAACTTAGCTTTTCTAAGACATTTTTTGAACGCACTTCTTGGAAGATACCGATGGCGGTATTGATAGCAATCACACCTAAAAAGAGCATATTCTCAAAGCGCATGGTTGTGGCTACCAGAACTGCCAGAGCCAAGTTCATGGCATTAAAGAAGGTAAAGATATTTGAAACGACGATTTCCTTGGTTGTTTTATAAGGTTTAATGTCGCTGATATTTCGTTGACGACCCTTGATGTCTTGGCTACTTAAATACTTCATTTCTACTCCGATATCCTTTTGTACTACTATAATAACACATATCTTTTTCTCTGTCACCTAAAGACTCAAAATAAGAAGAACTCCCTTGACAAGCATCATCTGTCACCACTTTAAGAAGCACTTAAAAACAAAAGAGGCTAGGATTCCCCTAACCTCTTTTCTTTATGCTTTATTCTGCCAAGGCACCCATTGGATCCCATGGTGCAAGTACGATTGGTTCTGCTTCATAAGCAGCTTGTTCATCTGCTGTCAGCAATTCCTTACGGACAACGATTTGGTAGGTGTATTCATCCATCCAAGCGTCTGAAGCAACAAAGTACCCATCTGTACCGACCTTGTCTCCCCAAGAGTTCTCAACCTTCCACTTAGTTGACTTGCCGTTTTCATCCAAATCCACACCTGTCAAGACCATGGCGTGGGTCATCAAGCTTTCGCTGTAGTCCAAGCGTCCAGCCTTGTCTTGAGTGAGTTTAATATCCATGCTTGATTCAAAGTCATAAACATCTGTCGCAAGGATTCCAGCTTTACGGTTGCTGAGTTGGCCAACATCTGAACCAAACCAAACAGTCTCACCTGTCTGCATTTGAGCAATCGCCAATTCTTTCAAACGATCCATAGGAACGTTGATATAGCGAACTGCACGGCTACCAACCACATTTCCTAACATCTCAACTGTGTAAGATTTGCCGTAAGGCTTGTCAGCAGTTGGGGCGTTGATAACCGAAACATAATCTTCTAGAGGTAGATTGACATATTTCTTGTAAAACTCTTGTGGTGTGATACCCTTTTCGCTTTGGTAGTTATCATCCTTGTCGCGATAAGCAAAGTCAAACTGCCGTGGTGGAAGACCCAAAGACATGGCAAGGAAGTTAAAGATTTCCTGCAAGAGGTCTTCCTTCTTGGCTTTAACAGTCGTTTGGTCTGCACCAGAAGCCAACAAATCACGCAAGATTTGGGCATCCTGACGAAGCAATTTGTTGAGGATGGCATTTAGCTCACGGCTATTGCTAGATGAGATAGACTCAGGGTAAACTGACTTAGGAACGACTCCATATTTCTCAAAGAGGGACACTACCATATCCCACTGTCCACCGTCTTGTTGTGGAGTTTGGAGTAGGAAGCTAACCTTGCGGCTCGTCAATTCTTGGTCTGCAGTCGCAATCACTTGCTCCAAGAACCAGTTTGATTTCTCATACTTGTCCCAGAAGAAGGTGTGAGCCTGAGACAATTCAAAGTTCTCCAATTTATACTGAGAGATGAGTTTGTGACGGAAAGTGTTAAGGGCTGCAAACATCCAGCAACGACCAGATGCTTTCTGGTTAGTCACCTTGTCCTTGGTCAAATCCAATGAGAAAACAGGCGTGTTGTCAACATGGCTTTGGCGACGTTCCAAGGCTGCAAAAATTCCGTTATGGCTTGCAGCATTTTCGATAGCTTGGTATTTTACATTTGCTTCATAGTTGGCAAATAGTTTATCTGTAAATGATTCTTGAATCGCGTTCATAGATTCCTCCTTTTATTCTACTGTCTATTATAACTCTTTTCACAAAGGAAGCAACTGAAAAATGAAAAAGGCAAGGACATTCTCCTCACCTTTTCTAACATAAACCCAATTAAGCAATACTAGCAAGGAGATTTTCTAACTCCTCCTTGGTCAAACGACGCCATTCTCCTCGTTCTAAGTTCTCATCCAAAACTAAAGTTCCCATCGTCAAACGTTGTAGGTTCACCACTTCCTTGCCACAGTAGGCCACCATTCGTTTGACTTGATGGAACTTCCCTTCAGCAATGGTCACACGAACCAGACTTTGATTTTTTTTTGGATTTACTGATACAAACTCCAGTTTAGCTGGCTGGCAGGTAAAGTCCTTGAGCGGAATCCCCTTAGCAAATGTCTCCACGTCTTCTTGGCTCATGATTCCCTCGACTTGAGCCAAATAGGTCTTATCCACATGACGTTTTGGTGAAAGAAGAGCATGGGCAAGCTGGCCGTCATTGGTCAAAAGCAGGAGGCCATGCGTGTCAATATCCAAGCGCCCTACTGGAAAAACTTCCTTGGTCCGAGCAATATCATCCAACAAGTCCAACACTGTTCTGTGTTTAGAATCCTCAGTCGCTGAAATGACTCCTTGGGGCTTGTTCATCATGTAGTAGACAAACTCCTCGTACTCTAGCACTTGACCATCAAAGCGAATTTCGTCTTTTTCTTCATTTATTTGCAATTTTGCTGATTTTTCTTTCTTGCCATTGACCGTCACGCGTCCAGCCTTGAGCAAGTTTTTGACCTCCGTCCGACTTCCCACAGCGCATGCAACTAAAAATTTATCTAATCTCATAAAACTATTATATCATACTCAAAAGGAGGCTGGTACAATGACCAACCTCCTTTTCTTTTCATACTCTTCAAAAATCTCTTCAAACCGCGTCAACTTCCATCTGCAACCTCAAAACAGTGTTTTGAGCTGACTTCGTCAGTTCTATCTATAACCGCAAAGCAGTGCTTTGAGCAGCCTGCGGCTAGTTTCCTAGTTTACTCTTTGATTTTCATTGAGTATCAGATTTAAGAAATTAACTTCCTCGTCTCCAGAAAATAGCTAAGACAACCATAGCACCTAAAACAGCTGGAACAATAGCTATCCCCGCTAGGTTTGGACCCCAAGTTCCAAAGAGCAGGTGCCCCAAAGAAGCACCAATCCAGCCGAGAAACATTTTCCCAAAGCATCCCATGCTTTCTCCGCGATTGGTTAAAGCACCTGCCAAGAGTCCCACTAGGAGACCAACAAACATACTTCCAAGCATAGCTTCTCCTTAAATTGCCCAGTCTCCATTACGGAAGAGTGGTACGCGTGTTCCATCCTCACGGATACCATCGATATCCATTTGACTCGAACCAATCATAAAGTCCACGTGAACATCTGAACGGTTCAGTCCTGCAGCTTCAAGCTCTTCTTCGCTCATCTCTGCCCCACCAACAACGCTAGTCGCATAGGCTGCACCGATAGCCAAGTGGTTTGAAGCATTCTCATCGAAAAGGGTGTTGAAGAAGGTAATGCCTGACTGAGAAATTGGGCTTGGATCTGGTACCAAGGCACATTCCCCCAAGGCACGAGCACCTGCATTTTCAAAGACAAGGTCTTTCATGACCTGATCACCCTTTTCAGCAGTAATGTCAACGATTTGTCCATCCTTGAAGGTTACTTTAATGCCTTCGATGATATTTCCGTTGTAGCTAAGTGGTTTTGTAGAGGTTACATAGCCATCTGCACGACGGAAGTCAGGCGCTGTAAAGACTTCTTCTGTTGGCATATTTGGCAAGAATCCTTCGCCCTGTGCATTGATAGCACCAGCTGATTCCCAAACGTGGTTCTTTGGCAAGCCAAGTATCAAATCTGTCCCTGGAGCTGTGTAGTGAAGGGCTGAAAATTGTTCTTTATTAAGCATTTCCGCCTTGCTCTTAAGGATTGCTGCATGTTCTTCCCAAGCCTTAACTGGATCTTCTTCGTAGACACGGCAAGTTTTGAAGATTTGATCCCAAAGGAGGTCCACTGCTTCTTCATCGCTCGCAGCATTTGGAAAGACCTTCTTAGCCCACTCAAGCCCTGCTGCAGCTGCTACAGTCCAGCTAACCTTGTTGGATTGCGTTGCGATACGCATTGGCTTCATGGCAAGTCCCATAGCTTTGGCAGAAGCTGAAAGCTTGTCAGCATCCACTCCGTTCAAGGCACCTGGGTCAGAAGAACGGACACCAAGACGACTAGCCTTGTTTTCCAAGAGGTAGTTCATCTCAGCAATCTTGTATTCTGGCACATTGTTCAGACGCTCTATCGGTGCGTGGAGGAATTTCTCACGGTTGATCACATCATCTGTCCACTGAACGATGACCTCATGCGCACCCAAGGCATAGGCTTCTTTCACGATCAAATGCGCCAACTCACGTTGCTCCACATCAATAGAAAGAGCCAAGGTGTGACCAGGTTGCACATTAATTCCATTCGCAACCAACAATTTCGCATATTTTTCTAGATTTTCTTTAAAATTTGGTAAAACCATTCTATTCTTCCTTTTCTTTTGTTATTTCTCTTTAAACAAGGACAGCAGGCTAACTGCTGCCACAGTACCACAAATCAAAGCGGTCATTTTCAAAATCGTATCAGGGTCAAGATCCAGCTGGTAATCAAACACCTTTTGCGCTGGCTTATCCTGAGCGGAAATGGTAAGTTTCATAAAAACCTCTTTCTATATTTTAGAAAAACTCATCAAACAAACTCAACTGGTTATCCTCTGGCATATTGCCGAGAATCCCCATTTCATCCATCTTTTCAACCAAGGTAGATGACAGTCCGCCACGCTTGCGGAGTTCTGTCTTAGAGAGGAATTCGCCCTCTTCACGCGCTCGTACCAGTTGCTTGGCAACGTTTTCTCCCAGACCATCCATTGCTACAAATGGTGGGATAAGAGTATCTCCGTCGATGATGAATTCAGTCGCATCACTACGATAGAGATCTAACTTGCCAAACTTAAAGCCACGTTCCCACATTTCATTGACAATCTCAAGAGTTGTATAGAGGTCAATCTCCACATTAGAGGCTTCATTATTCTTCCGTTTTTCAGCGATTTCTTCCATTCTACGCTTGATAGCATCCAAGCCGGCACCCATAGTCTTGATATCAAAGGCCTTAGCACGGATTGAGAAGTAAGCACAGTAATAATAAATGGGATGGTGAACCTTGAAGTAGGCCACACGCAAGGCCATCATAACGTAGGCTGCCGCATGGGCCTTAGGGAACATATACTTGATTTTTCCACAGGATTCGATATACCACTCTGGCACCTTATTAGCCTTCATGGCTTCGATATAGCCATTTCGCTCCTCTTCGGAAATCTTCAGCCACAAGCCCTTACGTACCCGTTCCATGATGGTAAAGGCCATCTTAGGCTCGAGACCCGCATGCATGAGGTAAACCATGATGTCGTCCCGACAACCGATAACGGTTGATAGGTCCGCAATCCCTTGCTTGATCAAATCCTGGGCATTTCCCAACCACACATCGGTACCGTGGGATAGACCTGAGAGCTGAAGCAACTCTGCAAAAGTCGTCGGATGCGTCTCGTCTACCATCCCACGTACAAAGTTGGTTCCAAACTCTGGAATCCCCAGCATCCCCGTCGGTGTACCGATTTGCTCAGGAGTCACCCCAAGAACATCAGTTCCTGAAAAGAGGGCCATCACGCCTTCATCATCCATAGGAATTTCATTAGGATCAATCCCAGACAAGTCCTGCAGTTTCCGAATCATGGTCGGATCATCATGTCCCAGCACATCGAGTTTGAGGACGTTCTCATCGATATCGTGGAAGTTAAAGTGAGTCGTCTGCCATTCAGCCGTCACGTCATCTGCTGGATACTGAACAGGCGTAAAGTCGTAAACATCCATGTAGTTCGGAATAACAACGATTCCTCCCGGGTGTTGTCCTGTTGTCCGCTTGACACCAGCCGCACCCTGAGCGAGGCGTTCCACCTCTGCATCACGATAAAACTTCCCATAGTCTCTCTCATAGCCCTTGACAAATCCATAGGCAGTCTTAGCAGCTACCGTACCAACCGTTCCTGCACGGAAGGCATATTCCTCACCAAAGATATCACGCACATCCAAGTGGGCGCTAGGCTGGTCTTCTCCCGAAAAGTTCAAGTCAATATCGGGAACCTTATCTCCATCAAAACCAAGGAAGGTCTCGAAAGGAATATCCTGTCCATTTTTGCTGAGTTTGTGGCCACAGTTTGGACAGTCCTTATTAGGCATATCAAAACCTGAACCATAAGAACCATCGGTGATAAACTCGCTGTACTGACACTGACCACAGACATAGTGAGGGGAGAGAGGATTGACCTCCGTAATCCCGATCATGGTCGCAACGAAACTGGAACCGACAGATCCACGAGAACCCACCAAGTAGCCCCGTTCATTGGAACGTTGCACCAGCATCTGCGATGCCAGATAAATCACGGCAAATCCATTCCCCAGAATGGAAGTTAATTCTTTTTCAATCCGCAAATCAACGATATCTGGCAGAGGATTTCCATAAATCTCAAAAGCTTTCTTATAGGTTAGCTCAGCGACCGTTTCTTCCGCCTTGTCGATGAAAGGTGTGTACAAGTCACCCTTAACAACCTCAACAGGTTCAAAAATATCTGCCATGGCATTGGTGTTTTCAATGACTAATTTGCGTGCTAAATCTTCTCCCAAGAAAGCAAATTCATCCAACATTTCATTGGTCGTTCTAAAATGAGCCTTCGGTAGCGGTGCTGGTTGGGCATGTTCACCATGACCGATGGTTCGGTTAATCATAGCCCCCTGGCCCAAACTACGGACGATAATTTCACGGTAAATCTCTTCTTCCGGTTCGATATAATGAACATTACCCGTAGCCAGAACAGGCTTGCCAAGACGGTCTCCAACCTCTATCAAACTCTTGATAATGGTCTGAAGTTCCTCCATATCCTTGACCTGCTCCTTGGCAATCAAAGGAGCATAGATGGCAGGTGGCATGACCTCGATAAAGTCATAATACTTGGCCACCTCAACCGCTGCATCCACACCTTGGGAAACAACTGCATCAAAAACTTCACCTTCTGAACAGGCTGAACCTAAAATCAAACCTTCCCGGTGGGCATCTAGAACTGTTCTCGGAATCCGCGGCACTCCTTCAAAGTACTTGGTATTGGACAAAGAAACCAGCTTAAAGATATTCTTCAGCCCCACCTGATTCTTGACATAAATCGTCGCATGCTTGATTCGAGCTTTTTTATAAGAATCTGTACTGATTAGATCAATATTGAGTCTAGCCAGATCGGTCACACCATGTTTTTCTGCTACCTCTTTGATAAAGATGAAGAGCAGACGACCAGTAGCTTCCGCATCGTAGTTGGCCATGTGGTGGTATTCAAGTGCTACACCAAAACGCTTGGTCAAAGGTCCCAAACCATGACGTTTATACTCAGGATAGAGGTTTCTAGCAAACTCCAGCGTATCGATAACTGGCTGGCTAATCTTAGGCAGACCATGACGCTCATAGTTGGCATTCATAAAGCCAACGTCAAAGGTAGCATTGTGAGCAACTAAAACTGTATCCTTGCAAAACTCTTGGAATTCTTGTAAAACTTGTTCCAGTGGTTTGGCATTTTTAACATGATCATCTGTAATACCTGTTAACTCAGTAGTAAAGGCTGATAATGGATGCCCTGGATTGATAAATTCATCAAATTCGGCAATAACATTCCCCTTGTACATCTTAGAGGCCGCAACCTGAATCAAATCATTATAGATGGCTGAAAGTCCCGTCGTTTCCACGTCAAAAACCACATAGGTAGCTTCTGACAAGTCCATCTCCACTTCGTTGTAAACGATAGGGACACGGTCCTCCACGATATTGGCTTCCATTCCATAGATCAGCTGAATTCCAGCTTTCTTAGCCGCCTTGTAGCCATGTGGGAAGGACTGGACATTCCCATGGTCCGTGATGGCAACCGCCTTGTGTCCCCACTTAGCAGCTGTCGCAACGATCTCCTCTACCTCTGGTAGAGCATCCATGGTCGACATGTTGGTATGAGCATGAAACTCAACCCGACGCTCACCTTCTGGCATCAAATCCTTCCGCTCGTAGTGAACAACTTCCTGCACATCCTGGACGTTCATGGTCAAATCACGTGTGAAGTTATTCATCTCCACATTCCCACGCACTCTGAGCCAAGAATTCTTCTTAATGATGTCAAACTTCTGAGCCTCTTCTTCATTCTTAACCCATTTTTGCATTGAAAAACTTGAAGTGTAGTCTGTCATTTTAAAGTTGATCAAAACGCGACCAGTTCTGGTCACCTTATGCTCCACATCAAAAACGACCCCTTCAAAGACCAGGCGATTTTCCTCAGTCGTCACGTCGATCATCTGGGTAACTTCAGCCTTATCTAATTTAGGCTTGGCCGCAGCCTTTTTAGCCTGAAAATCAAAGGCTGGCTTCTCTTCTACTGGAGGAGGAGCCATTTGTTCCAATTGCTCCATAGCTCGAAGTGCTTCCTCATTGGCAGCCTGAACGATTTGTTCATTCTCCGTATGGAAGGCTTCCTCCTGCTCTTGTGTAAGAGCATCATTCTTTTCTATCTGGCAAACAAAGACCGGGAAACCAAATTTTTCAAGTTGCTTTGCCAAATTAGGAAGATGATTCTTCTTAAAGTGCTCCTTATCAATCGCCTCTGAACCTTCAATAATGAGTTGATTTCCTTCCGCACGGACGTTTAAATTCTGGTAAAGAGATTTAAACCCCTGACTTGCACATGGACCTTCAGAAAAAGCCTCCTTATAGTAGACCTGCAAGAGTTCATTAGAGAATTCTTGAGAAAGAGCCTTGATTTCAAAATCAGCTCGATTCCCTGTCTTAGAAAATTCTTCACTAAGCCCTTTCTTTAACTCCAAAAAGATTTCAATCGGTAAAATATTAGAAAATACAAAATGAAATTCCCAAATCTTACTAATTTTATGAACCACAACACGCTCAATTCTGGCATCAACAAGAGCAGGATTCTGTCTCAATTGTTCAGAGATTCCTAGTTGATTCATTAAAATTTCAAACTTACTTGACATTCATTTTCCTCACATTATTCTCTTACTATTTTACCATAATTAAAGAAAATATATGACTAGTACCATTCCTTAAACACTGCTAGTTTACCCAAATTTGTTCAGTAAACAAAAAAGAAGACTCTCAGAATCTCCTTAGTAAATAAAAAAAGATACCCTTAAGTATCCTCGTAATCAATCGGGAAGACAGGATTCGAACCTGCGACACCTTGGTCCCAAACCAAGTACTCTACCAA
>NZ_JUNW01000026.1:0-308 GCF_001075675.1 Streptococcus oralis | reverse complement strand
GAACTGTAGACGCGAGTCTTGATAGTCCGTTCACCTTGGACTCCCGGAGTTGTGATGTGGCGGGCATCTTGGACCAATTCATCCGTAGTTTGCTCTTCAATATTAAAGGCTATTTTCTCTACGCGGGTTTCATCTGTATATGTCAGTGGATACTCTGGCAAAGCATCTGCTTGCGGTGGATCGTTCGGTACCATGTTTGGCTTAGCCGTGCCGACCTTGACAATTTGCGTTACAGGAGCTAGGGTTTCCTCGTTGGACAACTCTTGGCGGTCAAGCTCTTGACCGTTAGAACTGTAGACGCGAGTCTT
>NZ_JUNW01000025.1:0-384 GCF_001075675.1 Streptococcus oralis | reverse complement strand
TCTTCGATATAAGTTTCCGTATCTGCTTTCTTTAAACCTATTTTGACAAATTTTTTTAAAACACGATCCTTCCGAGTATAGTTATCCCATATTCTAACTCTAACATTTGGCCCAATTCGTTTTTCAAATGAGATTGAACTTAATTGTGTTTTTGTAGCAAAATTAAAACCAATTTCAATTTCAAAATAGTCTTCTGGGGTATTGTTTTTATTATAAGTTCCAAATGGATAATATTTAGAATACTCTCCATCACTTGGCCAATCAGGTCTGATTTCAAATCCATCTATATTTCTTAAAATATTATTTGACCGATAGGTTTTCTCCGTCTCTTGGTAAATTTCATCAAAAATATTTTTAGGTTGACGCACAAAAAAGTAAAAACAA